>JAAZXI010000019.1 GCA_014240285.1 Methanobacteriota archaeon | reverse complement strand
GATAACTCGTGTGGGAAGCGATTCATGTGCTCGCGCTTGAGTCCCACCGAGTCAAGCACGTCAGCCACCTTCTGAGTCAGTTCAGCGCCCTCAGCCAATCTGTTAACCTGTAGTGGCTCTCCGACGATGGCCCTGACGGACATCCTAGGGTTCATCGAGCCTCCCGGGTCTTGGAAGACGATTTGCATTCTCCTCCTGAGCTCCCGGTCTGGAATTGTCCTGATGTCCTCGCCGTCATAGAAGACCGAGCCATCGGTAATCGGTATCAGTCCGAGGAGGGGCTGTGCGATGTAGAGGAACCACCTCTAGAGATTATCGATTCCGATGGCCACAAGGTGGCCTGTCACTTCCCACTAGGTCCTGGGATGAAACTCCCGGTCCTAGGCGATGCCCAGATTCACCCTGAGGATGACGACGAACCGACTACGATCGTACTCTGAGGGACAATTATGGAAGAGAACGAAGTTGACTCAGAACGACTCGAAAACCCTCCTCCTATGTTCGACAATAAGGAGGAGGCCGAAGCTGCCTTCTGGAGGCTGAAGAAGGCCTCTGACAAGAGCAGAGAGGAGCGAGTCAAGCGAGTTCTGGCCCAAGAGGGTGAGGGGCTTCTGACCACGTTCGGCAGGGTGGTGTACATTTCGGTGTGCATATTGTTTGATGGCTTGGTGCTGATGGAAATTCCAGTTAGCATGGGTAAGACCCTAGTCGCTTGGTCCCTCTATGTAGTTCTGCTAGTAGTCGCAATCAAGTTGCAGCGCGATCTCTACGACAAGTGGTTCGATATCGACATCAGTGAGATGGATTTTGATCAGCAGTGATTGGGAACCGCTCAGTGGCTATCCTTTCGAAGCGCCTGAATGAGGGAACAATCAGCCCAGCAGTTGTTGTCAGTACCATGAACGCCACAGCAATCGAGTAGGTTGTCAAGACGTTGGTCGCTTCAATCATCGCACCTCCGAGAATAGGGGCAAATGGGATGAATATCAGAGAGCCTATGGCATCTAGGGAGTTCACCCTGCCTCTGAGGTGCTGGTCGACGCTGTCGGACATTGTAGTTCTCCAAATCACACCCAAGGTCCCACCCAGAACGCCTTCAATTAGAACGAAGACAAGTATTGCCCAGAACGGAATCGGCATTGCCCACATCAGCATACACCATGCTATTCCACCGATGAAAATGTAGAACACCTTGCCCCTAATCTCCTTAGGTATGGGTCGGATTCCACCGAGAATGGATCCTACCATGGCTCCCAATGCACCCACCGCGCCGAACAGCCCGTATTCATTAGCCCCGAGTCCCTTGTTCTCGACGATGAACGGAACTCCTATTTCGATGGCCGAATCTCCTATGTGCCATATCATGAACATCAGTATCCCCGCGAACAACCATGGCTGAGTCTTGACGAAGGCCCACGCCTCTACCACCTCTTCTTGAAGGCCCCCGGATTCCTCGTCGCGAACCACTGGGATTTCTGATATCGTCCACAAAATCACCCCGCTGAAGAAGAACGTGACGACATCTATCAGGAGGCAGACCTCTATCCCCCAGAGTCCCACGGTGAAGCCTCCGATTAGAGGCCCGAGCATCCATGCAGTAGTCATTGCAACTCCTCTCAATGCATTGGCCTGAGGGAGCAACTCCTCATCAACGAGGTCGGGCACCAAGGCCCCTATTGCCGGTATGGAGAATGCCGTGGCGCCACCTGTGAGGAATGTTACCACGAGCAACGTCTTGATTTCGTCGAAGCCGGCCAGAAGCGCAATTATTCCTAGGGTTACGAGTACTCCTTGTGACAGATCCGCCATTAGGGCGACGGTCCTGCGAGGCATCCTGTCGACTACCATCCCACCATAGAGCAGGAGGGGCAGGTGACCCAGGAAGTAGGAAGTCCAGATGAGTCCGAATGCCTTGGGTCCGCCAATCTGAGCAACTGTCCAACTCATCCCGATGATGAAGATTGAGCTGCCCATCATATTGACACCGTTACCGATGAGTAAACGTCGGAACTCGGGGATGCCCCAGGCATCTCTCATACTCATGAATCAATGGCAAGATTCAGGCCATTTCAACGTGCCTCAGGATGACTGACAGATGGTGCAGATGAACGCTTGGACAATGATGGACGTTACTACAAATTATAGGTATTGTAAATAATCAATATTTTGCAATATTCTATTCATTCGTTCAATATTCAAGTATTATTGTGATTATACACACAAGAATTCATCAAATACATATACAAACGACCGAATGATTATAGCGCTCTCTCGCACACCCGTGAGTATCCGGGGGGGCACGATGCTAGAATCAGCGACGCATGTTAGTCCGCAAGCTACCGACGGCCCACTGTCAATAGATCAGTTCGGTGCCGAATCGGCCCGGATAGGGAGGGAGATTGCCGATGGGTATCACCGCTATCACATCGAGACTGAAGAGGTCGATGATGCCGATCCCCTGCCACACAGGTTCCTCGTAAAGGTCGGTAAGGTCGGCCTAGCAAAACTCATCGCCAAGGAGATGGTGACCTACTTCCCCCAGTTCGACGTGATTCTCTCCCGGCCCTGCACCTACGGTGTTTTCTCAGGGCCAGTTGGCGGCTTCGTTCCGAGGCCAAAATTGTGCGTAGGCTGTCTCAGGTGCGAGGTCCAGCACCCTGACTTCGTGAAGGTTCTGCCCAACCCGGACCTTCTCGCGTTGGGGGACTCGTACACGACTCACGGGCACATCGCAGCCATTGACGAGGAGGCGAAGAAGGGAATGGTACCAGTGCGCGGGCAAGGGTATAGAGGACGCTTCGGGGGGCCTGGCTTCGACGGTATGCTGACAGACATGTCAGAGATTGTTCGGCCCAGTAGGGACGGGATCCACGGGCGTGAGCTGATTGGCACAGAAGTGGATATCGGGAGTAAGCCCATGCACCTGTCTTTCGATTCCGACGGGAGACTATCGGGCAGCATCCCTGAGATGTTTACAATCCAAGTCCCATTTGTTTTTGACCTCCCTCCAGGTAATCTTGGCTCACCGCAGTTGGCTAGAGTAGTCGATTCAACCAGCAGGAGGATAGACACTCTGGCATGCCTGGATGCCCACACCGTGGCGAGACTGGGTTTAGACGCACCAAACATCGTCCCGGTGCTCGACAACACCGAGGCAGCTAGGGCCTCGGAATTCCCGAACGCGAGACTAATCGAGTTGCGATCATCACCCGGCCGCCCATGGGGTTGGGACGCTGCTGGTTTTGAGATTGCAAACGAGGCCACCGACGCGATGATTGGAATCCGAATACATTTCGAAGAGGGTTGGCAGGTTCGCCTGACTCAGGCAGTCGAGGCCGGAGTCAAGGTGATTCACCTGCTCGCAGACCTGCACGGCCTAGGCTCCGACGGCACCTTCGTCACTGAACTGTACAAGGAGGCTCACACACTCCTCCTCGAGCAAGGTCGTCGGGACACCGTCACCCTGTTCGGCGGAGGAGGCATTGTCGGGGCCGATCATGTCCCCAAGGCCATCATCAGTGGACTTGACGCAGTCGCACTCGATCTACCGGTGCTGTTCGCTCTGCAGGGGCGCTCCAATGGCTCTCTAAGGCAGCGAACGGAAGTCGTTGGGACACTACCGAAGGAACTGGATCAGGATTGGGCCGAGCAGAGACTCGCCAACCTGTGCGGTTCGTGGAGGGACCAACTTCTGGAAATTCTCGGAGCGATGGGTATTCGCGAAGTCCGCAGGCTGAGAGGAGAGTTTGGCCGCTCTATGGTGGTCAAGCACCTTGAGGACGAGGCATTCGAGGGAATTGCAGGCTATTTGGGAGGTGATTGCTGATGACTATGCTCGAGAATTTAGTTGACACCCTTAATGGCAAGATTGTGAAGCCCAGCGAGACTCTGATTCACAAGACCACCCACCTGCTGCAGGACGGGATGAACGCGAGGGCGTTCGGCGAATACGAAAAGCCAAAGGCTCTTGGAGATGCACGCTGGACCGATGAACTCATCCTCTCTACCTGGTACATGGCAGAGACAGGCGAGGTCCCCGACAAACTGAACTTCAAGACTGGGAAGAGCGACGGCGGCTTCGACAGGCTCGATTTCCAGTTCCTTCCAGAGAGCGATTGGCTAGAACACTCGGAAGCCATTGACACCAAATTACCACTGAATCGCCGTGGTGATGAGAAGAACAAGATCGAGATTGACATTCCTTGGTACGGTGGAGGCATGTCATACGGTTCTGTCTCAGTCAACGTGATGATGTCGAGGGCTAAGAACGCCAAACAATGGAACTCATTCATGTCGACAGGCGAGGGAGGATATCCACCTGAGTTGTACGAGGTCAAAGAGAATGTTATCACACAGGTGGCGACGGGCTACTTCGGCGTTGAGGAGGAGACCATCCAAGCCGCCCCCATTGTTGAATTCAAGTACGCACAGGGGGCCAAGCCGGGACTCGGAGGTCACCTTCTCGCGGCCAAGGCCGGAGAGGAGGTGGCGAAGCTGCGCGGCTCGGTTCCGTTCGTCAGCCTGTTCAGCCCGTTCCCCTTCCACTCCACCTATTCTGTAGAAGATCACTCGAAGCACCTCGATTGGATAGAGACAGTCAATCCGAAGGCAATACTCTCTGTCAAGGTCAGCACTCCTCATGATGTCGACATGGTCGCAGTCGGCTCGTACTACGCAGGTGCACACATCATCCATCTCGACGGGGGTTACGGCGGTACCGGGGCGGCACCTGAGATTGCCAAGAAGAATATCGCCATGCCCATTGAACTGGCCATTCCAAAGGTCCACAAATTTCTACAGAAAGAAGGGGTCCGCGACAAGGTCACTCTAATTGCGAGCGGAGGAGTCAGGACGGCTGACGACATTGCCAAGGCAATCGCCCTCGGAGCTGACGGCTGTGTATTGGGGACGACAGATTTGGTCGGTATGGGGTGCACCCGTTGTTCGAACTGTGAGGGAGGTCCATCCGGGCGTGGCTGCCCGTGGGGCCTGACCACGACTGACATCGAGCTACAGGAGTGGGTGCAGCAGGATTGGGGCGCCAAGAGACTCGACAACCTGTACACTGCGATGCAGTGGAGGGTGCGCGACATTCTCCGCAAACTCGGCCTGAGTGATGTCCGCAAGTTGAGAGGTCGGACTGACCTGCTGAAGTATATTGGCAAGGAGGCAGATGAATGATCGATCCCTCGAAGATAATCCAGGCCCGTCGCAAGATGACGGCGAGCCACCCGAAATTCGAACGCCGTGATGAGGACGCAGCCGAGGGGGGGTGCGGAGTCGTGGGACTGGCCTCGGAGATTCCCGTGGCGGGCCGCCATCTGTTCTCCTCGCTCGAGCAGATGAGGAACCGAGGTAACGGCAAGGGCGGCGGAGTAGCAATGGTGGGGCTGGACCCTGAGCAGTTCGGAGTCGATGCATCCACTCTGGCAGACACGTACCTCTACGCCGTCGCCTTCCTAGACTCTAGGGTTCGCGATGCAGTCGAAGAGACTTGCATCCATCCAAATTTCCACGTCGATTACGTCCATGAGATGCCAGCCTTAGAAACCTGGGAGGAAGACCTCCCTGCGCTTGACACCCGCCCTCCCGACGTCGTGTGTTACTTCGTTAGGCCACGCGAGGGCGCTCTCGACGAGTTCATCTCTGACAAGCTGCAAGATGTCATCGACCCGAACGACAGAGAGGCTGCCTCCGAGGAGTTCGTATTCCACGTCACCCATTCGCTGAACGTTGAGTTCTACGCCAAGGATGGCAGGACCGACGCCTTCGTGCTGAGCCATGGCAGGGATCTCCTTATTCTCAAGATAGTGGGTTACGCCGAGGACGTGATTCGCTTCTACTGCCTCGATGATATGACCGCCCACGTTTGGATTGGCCACCACCGCTATCCTACACGAGGAAGGGTGACACATCCCGGGGGCGCACACCCGTTCGGACAGGGCATAGATTGCGCACTGGTACACAACGGCGACTTTTCCAATTACGTCTCTGTCAAGGACTACCTAGCGCAGAGGGGGATGGAGCCGTTGTTCTTCACAGACACCGAAGTCGGGGCATTGGCATTCGACCTACATCGTCGAGTCTACGGATACAGTATGGAGAACGTCATAGAGAGTCTGGCACCCACAAGTGAGCTTGACTACGTGATGCTGCCTGAGGAAAAGCAGGAGGTGTACTCGGCAATCCAGAGGACGCATATTCATGGCAGCCCCGATGGCCCATGGTTTTTCATCATCGCACAGTCCGAAGGGACCACTCATAGGCTGATAGGAATCACTGACACCAGCATGCTCAGACCTCAGGTCTTCGCCTACCAGCGTGGTGAGGTCGGAATAGCGTTCTGCGGCTCAGAGAAGCAAGTCATTGACGCGGTACTAGAGAGCCTCGCCTCAGAGGACAAGAGGTTCTGGCGCCGCGCCGATGAGTACTGGAACGCTAGAGGAGGATCTTACACCGACGGCGGCGCTTTCCTGTTCGATGTCATACCCACCGAAGATGGCGGTAAGGAACTGGTCATGACGAACAAGTTTGGAGATGTAGTAAACACTCATCCTCCCGGAGAGCACGGAGCCGCAGATGCTGCTGACGAGTCCCCATTGGGGTTCAAAAAGATGGATTCGGAACTCGCCTACTTCTCAGTCCTAGAGGCACTCCCTCACATGGGGTGGCCTGAGGCCCTCGCGACCCTAGAAGCCATCGAATCGAATACCTCGTCGGCAGGGCGTGAGTGGACTTGGAATCTGCTAAGCAGGCTTCTAGACAGGAAGTATGACACCGGTTCGTTGAGGCGAAGTCGTTGGCTTGATTCAGTTGAGGCATCTCTAATCAGGACGATTTCGGCATCAAGGCACCAGCCTTGCGACGACTTCGTCGGACAGGTCACCCTCGGACATCACCCCGTCCCGGCTTCGGACACCCAGAGGATTGTTGTCGATGCGAGGCCATACCCTCCAGAGGGGACCGACTCTCTAGCACTCGAACTGGTTGCCCTTCACAAGGCAGGATGGAAACGCTTCGTCCTGATACACTGTAGGGGTCATCGCTTCATCGGCAATGGATTCGGCCCGGATACCTCAGACGTCGAGATAGATGTCTTAGGAGCAGTCGGCGACTATCTCGGCAGCGGCAGCGATGGAATGAGAATCACAATGCACGGCAATGCGCAGGACCAAGTTGCTCAAATCCACAAGGCAGGGGAGCTCGTCGTCCATGGTGATGTCGGCCAGTGCTACGGCTACGGCGCCAAGGGAGGTCGATTATTCGTTCTCGGTAACGCAGCAGGTAGGCCGATGATCAACGCTGTTGGCAGCCCCAAGGTCATCATCAACGGTACTGCTCTGGACTATCTGGCTGAGTCTTTCATGGCAGGAGACCCACTAGACGGAGGTGGATTCGTCATCATCAATGGAATGAGATTCGACCAGCAAGGAGAGATTCTAGCGTTGGAGACCCCGTATCCAGGTGGTAACCTATTCTCACTAGCCAGTGGAGGGGCGATTTATGTCCGCGACCCGCACAACCGACTCTCAGACTCGCAGCTCAACGGCGGCGCCTTCACCGAGATGGCAGATGAGGACTGGGCCGTCGTCGAACCGATGCTGCAGCGCAACGAGGAGCACTTCGGTATCTCCCTACAGAGATTGCTCACTGTGGAGGGCGAGCTTGCTAGCCCGGCCGAAGTGTATCGCAAGATTATTCCTGTGAAGTCGAAGACCCTGCACGCCGAGGCAGCATGGGCGGGTCACGTTGACTGAGCGACAAGTTCCGCCACTTCCTCAGCACATCCCCATGAGAGAGTTACTCCAGCTCCGCCGTGACCGTAGTTGTGGATTACTTTCCTCCCATCAATGTCCTCGGCCTCCAGCCTGACTTCGCTGCGAGAAGGTCGCAGACCGACCGCCCCTCCAATAATCTTGGAGCGATCCAAATCTGGCCACAAAGCCTCGACTTTTTCTAGAATGAGGTCGTTGTCTTCCGGTCTGATATCCATCCCCCAGTCGTCAACCTGAGCTGTCCCTCCGAGGACAGTCATGTCGCTACGGGGGATTGTGTAGGTCAGAGTCCCGGGTTGCTGGTCGAAGTGCCCGATGCCGGGATCTTGGTCGAGGAAGATGACCTGCCCCCTCGCCGGCTTCACTTCATTATCCTGACACAGTTCTCTAGCACCCAACCCGACGCAGTTGACAACCACATCACCGGGAACCCCGCCGAGGTCTTCGACGAAAGATTGTCTGAATCTGCCCCCTAGGGACTCGGCCCTAGAGCGCAGCCATGGCATGTACAGGTGCATCTCGATGACTGGCGCTCTGAACTGCCACCCGAAGACGTAGCCATCGGGAATCTCACGCTGATCAAGGATGCTGAAGGCGGCTATTTCATCCCTCCATGCTGGGGGCGCGACTACCTCTCTGAGGTACTCCCTCCCATCTCTCATTCGCACTCCAGAATCAGGTTCTTCATTGGCCAGCCTTTCCAGCTCTGCATAGGTCACAATGCCCCATGTATCGGCCCTATCTGCAGGGGCGGTGAGGAACGGATACCATATCGCCGCGGCAACATCCGAGACGGTGTCAGGGCTGAATCTATCTGAGATGACTTCCACATCGTGCCCCGCTTCGAGGAGTCTAACTGCGCATGACAGTCCAGACACGCCTGCCCCTACCACTGTGCAACGCATGACTCGCGATAGCCACACCACTCATGATAGCGTCGGCTAACATGTTTGCATCTCGGGGCAACCTCATGAGCGGCACCCCCTCTGGACCATACGGTGACACAGTGCCGAAGGTGAAGCGACCCAAGAAGGGCTGGTTCAAGCCAAACAAGAAGAAGCCTCGCAGGGGTCCACGTGTCAAGGCGAGCGAGAAGGGCTTGCCACCTTGTCCGGCGTGCGGCAAGTGGAGCATGCAGAGGGACAACGAGAAGAGTGAGTTGTACTGCGGTGCATGCGGCGCAATCATATGAGCGAGATTCCATACACTACTCCCTCTTTCGACAGTCCGCCGCAGTGATGAGGAACCGCACCGGGCGCTTCGGGCGCCGCGAGTGATGGGCGATCTGAGCGGCACTAGAGATAAGTCAGCATTAGCGCGAGCATATTCCACATCATGTGGCCCGCAATAGAAGGCAATAGACTACCAGTCCTTACTCTAATCCAACCATAGATGATTCCGCCCATGAAGGCCTGCCCTCCAACAAAAGGATCGATATGAATCAAACCAAAAAGAATAGAACTCCAGATAATCGCAGTCCAATCGCTGTGCTTTCTGTTAATGGCATCAAGAATGTAACCTCGGAACATGAGCTCTTCAACAATTGGAGTCACTATCGCCACTGAGAGAAATAACAAAGCGATATCAACAGTGTCCGACTCCCAACTAGTCCCCAAGTCAGTATTGGTAGAAGGCTCACCAAATATTCCAATCCACGTAATACCGTAAACCACAGTAAAAACTAAATCTATTATGGTGACTACTATTGGGATTCCCAACAATAGGATTAACGCTCTCTTTGTAGAGCCAAATTTCAACATCTCCTTTATCCGGTCCAAACTGCCATCTACATGGATGAACAAGAGAATCAGCGGACTTAGAATGATGTAAATCAAGAGACCGGACACTGATATTGCCAGCCCCTGCGAAATTCCTGCAAGGTTTAGGGCCAGAAAAATTGCCAGACCTCCAATCATTAGGGCTACCCCCCAAACTATCCAGAATGTTAGGATGATTAGCCACGAGACCCATGTATTATTACTAGCACCGACTAACTTTTGTTCGCCAGATAAGTCAGTAGGAACTCCCTCAAACGCCTCCCTAATGGGGTCCAATACTTTGCTGAGTCTGGATTCAAATGAGCTGTTATCAGACTCATCGGCCATATGCGAGGGGGTGTATTAGGACCCTTGAATCTTCGTGGCTGTTCAATGACTCATGGTTCAGGTTTACTGAATACCTTCGTTCCCGTAGGAACGGACTTCTCACAGGGGAATCCTTCATGACCGTAGCATAAGGCAGCAAGAACGAGTAGAATGGTGGACACTTCGGCCTACCTCACTGAAGACCAGATGATTTCACTGGCCCTGGTAGCAGGCCTACTGCTGATATCCAAATTGCGCGACATGCTGGACTCGAGCGGACTGCTTGCTGCCATGTTGGTCGGACTCACAGTATCTATCCTCGGGCATTGGACATGGCTAGTGATACTCGTGATCTTCCTCTTCGTTGGCTCCGTGGCGACCAAGTGGCGCTTCGAGGAGAAGCGAGCACTGGCGATACACGAATCAAACGAAGGGGCAAGGGGTTGGCGCAATGTGATGGCGAACAGTGCGGCGGCTTCTATGGTCGCAATTATCAGTTGGTTCGGAGAGGGGGATTGGTACTACCTAGCCGCAACCTGTAGCGTTTCGGTGGCTCTGTCCGACACGCTGGCCTCGGAGATAGGCAGTCTCGATGTGAGGACCCGAAGCATCATCACCCTCGAAGCAGTACCGCCCGGGACCAACGGAGGAATGTCTCCTACAGGCACAGTAGCCGCACTTCTGGGCGCTCTGATTATCGCCGGGGGGGCAGTTCTGCTAGCTCCTATCTATGGTGAGTCGATGAGCGCTGCCAGCTTCTTCGTTACTGTGACAATCGTAGGTTGGCTAGGCTGTCAAGTCGACTCAATATTAGGTGAGCTTCTCGAGAATAAGGGGTATATCGGAAAGCACACGGTGAACTTCCTAGCAACGCTCTCAGGGGTTGCAATGGCTGTTATTGTGGCGTCTAGGTTCCTCTAACATCAAGACGAGGGGTTTGTACCGAACTAGAAGGGGACAAGGCCATGGGAGAAGGAGCAAACGCGCCTAGGGCTGGAGTCCTAATCGCTCTCGCTCTGTTATTGATGATGACTTCAGGCGTATCTATGGCGAATGCCCAGGATATCGAGGAGACCGAGGGACCTGGCATCGAATGGACCCTCCCCGACAGTCACATGCTGTATCTGAAGGGGACCGAGGAGCAGCCGTTCCTAGACCGCAACTGGACCACGAACACCGGCCAGCCTCTTGGCAAGGCCGAGTTTACCAAGACCAGTTCCGCACTCAACCCCAACCTCATCGATATCCAATCAGCTCCGTTGGAAGAGTCATACAGGTTCGAGGGCAACATCACTGTGCGGTTGTTCGCCTCTCTGGACTCAACCAACGACGGCTGCAGAATCACCAACGTGCTGCCTGGGAGTGCGGGCGCCGAGACCTCATTTTCTGTGACCCTGTCCCTTGGTAGCAATGTGGTTATGGATAACGCTCAGACCAATTCACTGCCGATGGAGGAATCATACCTTTCAGCTCACGAATTCACTGTACAGGCGCTCGATGTGAACGTCTCGCTGTCATCCGGTGACCTCGTCTCCTTGCAAGTAGATGTACAGCATGACTGCTTGCAGCAAGGAGTCCTGTGGTGGGGGACCTATGATGCGACCTCAGGTATTATCTTCGAGGGAGAGGTCATCGATCCTCAGTTAGAATACAACATTGATTCTAACAGGATGGTTAGGGTCGAGTTCATGCCAATCTCACCCTGGGGGCCAGATGATTTCGAGGGGCAGGTACTCGAAATCGTCGGACCTCTGGACTGGGACGAGATGGTTCACGGCTTCGGTAAGGAGGATCAGAGGTTGGAGCATTTCGAGGCCCCACATGGGACAAGGACCGGCGAGGCCAACAGGACGATTTTCACTTGGTCCTCGGAGAAGCCTCTGATGCCCGGGAGGTACATGATTGACGCTTGTTTCACAGTCACAGATCAGGATCCGGGAGATCTGTGCGATGCGATAGGGGTGCTGCGCTTTGAGGTTCCGCAGGACCCCAAACCCATGTTGTCCTCGATGTGGGCCGCAATCGTAGTCCCACTGGGGATAATCGCATGGATCGGGGCATCTATGCGCGAAGCTATGCTGCCGATACAGACCTATGCGATTCTGTTACTGCTTGCAATAACCGCGCTCGGTCCTGCTATGTACCTACCTGACATTGACAGCAACGCCCCTAGGGATGAGGGCGCAGCGCCTTCGTTCGCGCTGCTGTCCCACGATGGTGAACTGGTCAAACTATCCGACTTGCTCTCAGGACACGACGCTGTCGTGGTTGGGCTGTTCCGCACCGGGTCTCCCAATGCAATCAGGCAGTTCGACGATTTCAGAGGAGCGCAAATCATCAGCGACTCGAACATCGTCTTCATCCAAATTGCCACCGGTGAAGGGGTTCAATCTGTCGATCTGGACACGTATGCACTGAATCTCAACGAGACCTGGCATCTTTTGATGGACGAGGCCGACGCTGCTGTGGGCAAGGCCTTCCCCAGCGGTGCGACGGACGCTGTCATAATAATCGACTCAGCCGGCTTCATCACGGATTGGCAGCCCGGTACTATGTCGGCGCTGGAGATAGACGAGGCTGTATCCTCGGCTACAAGGGGCTCAGGGAATCACCCGTTGTCTATGTTCTCGGTCATGATTGGCACAGCATTACTGCCTCTACTGGTTCTCGCTATGCCGAGGGACCGGGAACTCAAGATGCCCGATGAGCCACTGTTCCCGGGGGCTGGCTCGATTATGACTGCAGTGGCGGCTGCCGTAGGGTTCGGGATATGGGCGCTGCCCGTAGCCCTGATGGCCGCATTCGGCCTCGGGGCATTCTGGATTTGGATCGAACTGCTGCTTGCGGTGGTCATGGTGTATCACGGGCTCTCCGTCCTACTGCACGGCAGGATCAATGAGATTGAACACCTAGTTACAGTTGCATATTCGCGCCTGCCTGAGGGATTTCGGGCCTGGCGCGACCGAGCTAGTTTCGCCGAGGACGCCTATCTGGGCCTATGGCTGGCTTGGCTGCTGTGGCTACGGATTCCGGCGCTGATTCCCCAAGGAGTGGGTGCCGTGGCCCGCTCGGACATGTTAGGTATCCCGCTCTCCATCCTAGCTATGCTGGGATTCCTCGTCGCTGCCGGAGTCATTGTCAATCTGGCACGCCTCGTCGCTTTGGCACCTGGAAAACTCTCACGGGTGTTCGGCTGGCTCAGCGCGGGCATACGCCCGCGCGCGTGGGGGCTGGCGTCAGCAATTCTAGGGGCTTGGGTAGCAATCGCTCTTCTGGTAGGTCCAATCCTAGGCTCGCTCTGATGCACATATCCGACAGACCGAGATTATCATAAGAGTGAGGCCCTAGGGCGATGCACCTCTTAGGGGGTATAGTATAACCTGGTAGTACCGCGGGCTCCAGTTGCACGGGAATGACGACAAGTGGTTTTTCTGATGGATTTGATGACCAACTGGAGCACCGACCTGTCGCAACCCGAGAGCGTGCGCTTTCCGGGTGCACGCTAGGCGGAAGATACCCGCTGATCTGGGTTCAAATCCCAGTGCCCCCACCATATATTTCGCTGCGTACAGCATTCGGAGCAACTCCAGCAGAGGTTGGGTTGAAGGACTTCGCGTATTTCGCGTGACTCGATGGACGCCAAGAGACTCAACGCCATCCTGTGCGCTTTCCTACTGGTCCCGCTGGCCGGGAGCGTAGCCCCTCCTCAGGCATCCGCATTTGACAGCGAGGGGCTGCAACTGATTGGTCCGGGCCAGCAGACCACGCCCCCCATCCAGGCTGCTGTCAGTTGGGCAGACCCAGGGCCATGGTGGACCTGGACATCCCTAGACTCAGACAGGAACGGCATCCACGATTCGTTGCAGACAGCTTCTGGTCCTGTCAACGTGGGCATTTCCTACGACGGACGAATAACCGATTCAAATCGCCTAGATCTGACCCTGCTGGGTCACGATATCCATCTGGAGATTCCGTCAGTGGACGCTGTGTTAATCGGGGATGTCGACGCCTCTGAGGTGTATTCTCTATCCCAGCTCGATGGTGTGATGATGGTCGAGCGCTACGGCTCGCTCGTGTTCTATGGCGATGTCCAGACGCCTGCGGTAAAGGCGCGGAACTCCACAGAGTACCCGGTAGGGGCATGGGACCTCGGGGTTAGTGGACACGGGGTGAACATAGCACTGACAGACACCGGTGTCGATAACGAGCACCCTGGCCTCTCGAGCAAGTTCGTGGCCGGCTACGATGCAGTTTGCTTTGTACATTCGGACCCTCAATGCATCCTTTCGGGAGGCAGGGAGGATGACGGGTCATTCGATCCTGACGATGGCAACCAGCACGGCACTGCCTGTATGGGTATGGCCAGCGCCACCGGGATGGAGGCCGACGGCTCGCAGTCGGAGTACTATGGCTCGGCACCGAATGCATCTCTGGTCGATGTCAGAATCGGTACTGACGTAGGCGCGGGGCCATTCGAGAACTACTTGCTCGAGCAGGAGTTCTACGAGTCCGCGATGAACGGCCTGCAGTGGATCATCGACCACAGGGACGATGCCTGGACGGGTGTGGACGAAGCCAACCACGGCATCGACATCATCTCGCTGTCATGGGGGATAACAAGCCACGAGAACGGCGGCTCCGACGGCACGGACATGCACAGCAGGATACTCGATGACGCGATGCTGGCTGGGGTCACAGTCTCCAACGCAGCTGGCAACGACGGACCGGACAACGATGGTCTATCGGGGATGAGTGCATCTTCTCTTTCTGTCACAGTCGCCGCCACAGACGACCTCAATACTGTTAACCGCTCAGATGACACAATAGCCAGTTATTCTTCACGTGGCCCACGCAAGGACAACGGTGACGGAAACCCCCTGAACGAGTTGTTACCAGAGGTGAGCGCACCGGGTACCAACATAGTGCAGGCCGAGGGTTGTGTCTCCAGTGGAGGATGCAACAACTTCCTCGGTGGCGATGCCTCTGACAACACCTACACCGGTCGAGGCAGTGGCACCTCTTACGCAACTCCGGCAGTTACGGGAGTCATTGCCTTGGTCATCGAGGCCAATGGCAACCTCACTCCCCTGCAGATCAAGGAGGTTCTCAAGCAGACCGCGGAGCGCAGGGGCGAACCCAGCGCCCCGGATGTTGACCCCTACTGGAACCGCGACTTTGGTTGGGGGATGGTGGACGCGCGAGCAGCTGTCGCACTCGCACAGCATCTCGCTAAGACCGAGCAGACTGATGCAGTCGATATCAACCTTCAGAACCACTTGCTGGACCTAATTGACTCCAATGGAACAATCAACGTCACCGGACACGCTTGGGGGCAACTGGGCAGTGTCGACAGGGTCGAGTTCAGAATCGACGGAGGGGGCTGGCAGGAGGCTACGTACTCTGCTGAGCTCGGAGAGATCGACGCCCTTACGCCATTCATGTGGCATGTGATCCTGGATCCAGTCAAACTCAGCGAGGGCGCCCATCAGATTGAGATCAGAGCTATTTCAGGAGAAGCCTCATCACTCCCAGTCATAGTGACTGTGCACGGTTCGGCCGGCGGTGCCACTGACTTCTCAGTCCCACCGATCGTCATTTTTGGAATACTCGCCGTACTCGTGATTTGGGTGGCCTCACTGGCTCTGGTCCGGCTTCGCTCGGATGGCGAGATTGACAACCTAATCTCAAGATTGAGGAAGGAGGAGGATTCAGCTGTCGATGAAGTACTCGAAGCCGAAATAATCCCAGAACAGGACCCTGAATAGCGAATCCGCAGGATTCGAAGCGCCTTGTTCAAATCCTAGAACTCTCGTCCGCAGGCCATGGTGAGGTTCTCCGAGCGTGCAAACAACATCCGTCCGACAGGGGTTCGGAGGATGTTTGACATGGCTGGGGACGATGCCGTTCAGTTCGGCTTGGGAGAGCCTGACTTCCAGCCTCCTCAAATTGCCATCGAGGCGTTCACCAAGGCGATGAACGATGGCAGGAACAAGTATACCACCACTGCCGGACTACCTGATCTGAGGAGGAAGATAGCCGAGATGTGGCATCACCTCGTCCCTAGTCTGGACGAATCCAACGTCTGCATCACCATGAGTGGAACTAATGGCTTGTTAGACATCTTCCTAGCTCTAGTTCAGCCCGGGGACAATGTACTATTGCCAGAGCCTTACTTCCCACTGTATCCTCCAGATGTAGTAATCTGCGGCGGCGAGCCCAATCTGTACCCCTGCACCTTCGAGAACGGCTTCGTGCCGACCATCGAGGACCTGCGGAGCAGAGTCGACGAGAACACCGTAGCGATTCTGTACAACTTCCCGAGCAACCCAACCGGAGGCAACGTCGACGAATCGCAGAGGGACGAGCTGGTCACCTTCGCCAAGGAGCACGACCTCTGGATAATCAGCGATGAAGTCTATGACCGCATTGTGTACGACGCCCCCCACGTCTCATTCCTCGGAGCAGGTTATGACAAGGTAATCATGGTGCAGTCGTTCTCAAAGACCTTCGCCATGACCGGATGGAGAATCGGATACCTACTGTCCCCCGACGCCCAAGCAATGTTGCAACTGACCAAGATGCAGTACTACGTAACCGCGTGCAGTAACGATGCGATGCAGCACGCTGTCCTCGAGGCCCTCATGAATGCCGCCGATTACCCGGAGGAGATGTGCTTGGAGTTCAAGGCTAGGCGCGACTTGGTATGTGAACGGCTCAATGCGATGCCCGGTGTCTCCTGCAACGTCCCTACTGGAGCGTTCTACGTGTTCCCCAAAGTGGATGTACCAGGGATGAATAGTGAGGAAATTGCCTTCGCGCTGCTCGAGGGCGGAGTGCTTTGCTCACCGGGCACCGCCTTCGGTGAACTAGGCGAAGGTCACCTCCGCTTCGCCTATACCATCGGCCGAGAAGACATTGACAAGGGCATGGATCGGGTCGAAGCAGTGTTGGCCGAGCTAAGGGGGGACTGAATCTCGATGAGTCCCATCGCATCCTTTGCACTCTTCCTCACATCACTGTTCATCGGGAGCGAGGGCTCTAGGATAGAGCCTAGGTCTTACCCACCTGCTATACTTCTTGTCTCCCTTGCTTCCCTATCTCTGCTCGGCCCCACATCAATCGGATTCGGACTGTGCATCGGCTCGGGGTGGGTGTTGTTGAACCAAGTTGCAGACCGAACCTTCCCATTGCAGTAATCAGTCGTCGAACAGTCTGAAGGGCAGGTCGATCATCCTGCTTTCCTCTTCATCCGTTTCAGATTCCTCCGGCTCGGCGGCATCGAATATTGGGGTGGCCTCGGGTTCCTCTTCCGCCTCAGGAGCCTCTAGTAGATCCATCTGCAGGTTCTCAAGTCCACTCTCCTGCCCCTTCATCCAGTCGGGCATATCGTGCGTGCCTGCTAGAACGGACAGCGTGGTAAAGGTCGCCATAGGTAACACCGATATCGCCACTAGGAAGTCAATGACCGCAGTCTCTGGGACTACGGCATCGGGAACTACCGCGTGCAGAAGAACAGTTTCCAACTGGACCTCGTTCCACTGTGTGACGTCGACATCGAGCCAGCCCAGAGAGGCGGCCAGAAACGTCCTCGCGATAATCCAGAAGAGCAGGACTGGCAGTATCCATGAGAATCGTGAGATTCGCCACAACACGCTCCTGAACATGGCCGCGTAAGACACGAGTCCGCTAGACACGACCGGCTGGATTCTCACTGCCATCCACAGCGCTATCATGTAGCCCGCCATACCCAACTCGAACGCCCGATCCGGCTTGATTACCTCCTCTGGCACACCCTCCATGATGAGCAGCGGCACTGCGATTAGCAGCACCTGCATCGGGACAGCCAGCAGCTGCAACCCCCCATGAACTGCTATCAGATCATGCCCCTCTCCGACCGTCTTCTCGTGGACGAGCCTTGCCATCCTTCCGTAGGGGCTGCCCTGTAGGGCCAGCCGGGTTCGGTCGATGAGCTCGGGATCTCCTGATCTTCGACTGAGGCCAAGTATCGGCATCCAGCCTCCCCTGTCAGCGACTGAAGCAGGCCTGTAACCGCCAAAGAACAGAGCTAGGAGCAGTGATAAGAATCCGTATAGCAGACCCGCGATTACTATCCAGTAGATTAGTTCGGTTCTAACTGCGATTGAGAAGTTGTCCTGATCCACTTCGAGCAAGTATGTCAGGGAGAAACCCGCGATTGGAACTAGGGTGACTTGCAGCACGACCACGGCGTAGAGGACAAACCTCTGGTAAAGATCCTCCACTTTCACAGCCTACACGCCTCATCGAGTCAACATAAGCCCTTCATCGGGCCCGAGCCGTCTATGGCCGGTTAGAGGGGCGTTGCATACTCTCCAAACGTTGCGTTGCCGCCCTTCGGGCGGCGAACGCTGCTAGCGAACCTTCATACACAGTTGAAGGGACGAAGACTCGTCACATGCGTAGCCTGTTATCCCTGCTTCTGGTATCATTGATGCTCGTCATGAGCATGACTCCTTTGGCGACCAACTCGGCAATGCCCCCAACCGTAGAGGGGCGTGCCGCCACCGCCAAGGCACTGATTGACTTCGAAGTGACCTCTATCGCATTGGGTGACTCACTGACCTCCCCAAAGCAGTGGACCCAGCCTGACAACTCTACTGCGGAATACGTGCTAAGGGATGAGTCCATAGCTGTCAGCATAACCTTCACTCAGGCAGGTACATCCAGCCAGCCAGCCTACGCCGAGGGCTGGATGCAAGTCTGGCACCCCATTGGTTTTCTTATTGAGGAGCATTACGTCAACATGACTTTGTCTGGACTACAGTCCACGACTGAGTCATTCAACTGGAACCCGGATTCTGCTCACAGCGCACTAGATGAAGATGGCAATTTGTACGGCGGAATCATACTGCGCGGCACCATCGACGGAGGGCTCGCCGATAACAATGAGGACAATAATGAACTCAACAGGGAAGTCCCGGTTGCAGTCTGGAAGGACCCTATGGACAACGGCTTCTGTGGGGACGTGGACGGCGATCAAGTAGTTGACTGCACCAACCAACTCAGCGCCAATGTACCGACGTGGGTCGGTGCTGGATACGACTCGGACGGCACCCTCTCATCAGATCCCGACTATTACGGGCACTGGAGGATGGAGAACGCTTCCAGTGAAGAGGGCGAGTTTCACTGGAGAGTATCTAGGCCGGGTTCGGACTACGCCAGCAACCGGCATGATAGTATCTGGTGGGGCTGGTTCACTACATTCGACAACTGCGACGACCCCGGGCACGGGCTCAAGTACGGGACTCTGGACTCCGCAGTTTCATCCCTGTATGGGAACAACTTCTGCAAGGTCAGATTAAGGTCGTTCGACTTCATCTCGATGCACTTGGTGACTAACGCTTGGGGCGAGATGGCTGCCGGCGACACTATCAGACTTGAGGCTGATGCCGGGGGCTCTCTAGAGCACTTCGACTACACCACTCAGAACCTCTCTAAGAACCACGGCGACTGGTCCCAATTGATTTGGAACATGACTGACATACATCCCAACGCCGACTACACCCTAGCATTCAACTTCGATTCGAACAGCTCTCTAGCGAATCAGGGTATCCATCTTGACTCATTCCTGCTATTCGGTTTCGAAAAGGTCGCACAGTACACTCTCGACGTCGATTGCGATGATCCGCTACCTAATGCCTACATGGTAGTTCCTGACGATGCCAGCCCGCCATCGCTGTACTGTAAGATCAAGAACAATGGGTACGTCGACATCACTCTCCGACTGTACACCGAGGTCTCCAACCAGACTTGGATGAATGGCTACCCACTCAGGATTGATTCCAACAACATGTTCGATCACGATAACTACGTTGTCTCAGAGGTCATCGGAGCCCTCGAAACGATGCACACGTGGTTCAATCTAAGTATTCCCGAGGGAGCCAGTGTTCAGGAGCTCGACTGGTTCGTCTGGATAAACGACGGTACCACCAATCTGTCCAAGGTGTACATCGAGTTGCCCGTATCGGTAATCGCTGCGTATTCTGCTACCTTGGACCAGAAGACCCTCGACAATCCGGCCGCAGTACTGTACCCTGGCTCCACAGTCGATGTTCCCATGGTGCTGAAAAACACTGGGAACCAGATAGCCACCTGGAATCTAGGTGCTACTTTTGGAGACAACCGCTGGGGTGCGGAGAATCTGGAATGGCGTTATCCCAGTGGCTCAGTAGTCACTAGCCTCGCTATGAATCTCACAGACGAGTTTGATCTCATGGCGACAGTCACTGTGCCTGACGAGATAGCCCCTGGAACCTACGCAATAACTCTGCTCGCAAGCGGACGGCCCCCTGCCAATTTCTTAGCCGACTGGACCATCTACATCGAGGTCCCTGTATTCCATGATTTGGTTCTTGAACCTGAGGTTTCAGAGATAATGTCTCCTGCAGACGGAATCATGAGATGGGTCGAGGTCAGGATGGTTAACAACGGGAACTCTGAGGAGGCATTCGACCTTTCTCTGCTCTCCGATTGGAAACTCGACCTTTCTCTCAACGCGGAGCAGAGCCTTGGCATAGACCCATTCGGAGGTGACACCACTGTGATGCTGCTATTGCCGATGCCCTACGGAACCTACAACGAAACATATGAGATCTGGGTGGTAGCAACCAGCCAGGATGGCTCGGGTTACCAATCGAGCATCAGGATACTGCTCACCGTCCCTGTGACTAATCTGGTGGAAGTCGAAGATCTCGACATGACTGAGGAGGTGTTTAGAGGAGGGGATGACGCTAGGACGGTAAACTGGGAGATCTGGAACAATGGCAACGTCAACGACGCCTTCACTATCGATTTCGACACCAGTCACCCCGATGTCTGGGTTCAGGCGACCGGGTTGACCAACGGCAGGACACCCTACATCCCGGCCGGATCATCACTGAATCTCACCGTACGCTACTCGTTTGACTACTCTGCCTCAGGTGAGCGCGACATCACCCTAATCGCATCTAGCGTAGAGGCTGCGAGCGAAGGCCTCACCGTCAGTGGTAGTGGAAAGGCTGAGTTCATCGTCGGCACGCAGGGCTTCTTCCAAATCCTCGCGCCCGCGCCGCTGGTGATATCCGAGAGCGGGGATGACTACGCGCTTGTGTATACAGTGGTCAACCTGTATCCTGATGACCAGCTCTTGAGGGCTGATATCGACAGGAACTCTGACATCTTCTTCAACATTTTCGATGCGCGCGTGGATTCGGGCGACAGGGATTTCGTCCTACTCGCAACCGAGTCTAGGACCATCACAGTCTGGCTGACGGTGACTGAGGACAACCTTGAGAACCTCGCCGAGAATGAGATGACCTTCGGAATAGTGCTTGAGGTTGACGGCGACAGGGACAAGGTCTCGATGAACGGGTCTGTAGTCCTGCAAAAGCTGAACCCAATAGATACCGGCGTCGATGTCGAGGAGACTGCGTGGTGGGCTGGCAACATCCTGTTCCTTCTCATCGGACTGGGGGTCGTGGCCATGGTACTAGTTGCCTCACTCAGGATATACAAGACCGCGATTGCTCCGATGGAGGAGATCTCGACCCTAGATACCTATGAGATGACCGTAGACGGTAGCGGCTGGGACGATAAGGAAGGAATCCCCGACGCTCCGGAGCTCCCGGCAGACGACGAGGTGGCCAATTCGATGTACGGGGGTGCCAAGGAGATCTTCGAACAGACTCCGGAGATGCCTCCTCCTATCACTGAGCCGGAACCAGAACCGGAGCCGGAACCAGAACCAGAGTCGGAACCAGAACCAGAGCCGGAACCAGAGCCGGAGCCTCCGTTCGAACTGCCTCCGGGTGTGCCGCCAATTCCAGAGGAAGGCCTCCCTGAGGGATGGTCGCTTGAGCAGTGGGTCCACTATGGCCAGCGCTGGCTTGACCAGCAGAACAGTGAATGAGCATCTCGATGCACGCCCGCCCGCGCCCGTGCGAGGCCTTATGACCCCCCCATCGGTCGCCGAATTCCGGAGCGTGATTTCCTATGTACAGCGGTCAACAGCCAATTTTCATTCTCAAGGAAGGCACTGAGCGCACCAGTGGCCGCTCGGCACAGAGCAACAACATCGCTGCTGCCAAGGCAGTGGCGGACTCGGTACGTTCTACTCTAGGTCCGAAGGGTATGGATAAGATGCTGGTAGACAGCATGGGCGACGTAGTCATCACCAATGACGGTGCTACCATTCTCAAGGAGATGGACATAGAGCACCCTGCGGCGAAGATGATCATAGAAATCGCCAAGACCCAGGAGCAGCACTGCTACGATGGCACCACAAGTGCTGTTGTAATCGCAGGAGAGCTGTTGAAGCGCAGCGAGGATTTAGTCGAGCAGAATGTCCATCCAACAGTAATCTGTGAGGGCTTCAGACTCGCCTCCGACAAGGCTTCAGAACTCATCGAGGCTCATTCCATCGCTGTAAATCAAGATATGCTGGAAGAGGTGGCTAAGACTGCACTCACAGGCAAGAGTGCAGGTGCAGTCAAGGAGTTCCTCGCAGATATTTCAGTCAGAGCAGTCCTCTCTGTAGCCCAAGATGCAGACGGCGAAATAGTGGTCGACCTCGATGATATCAAGGTGCAGAAGAAACAGGGTGGATCGATTAAGGATAGCTCTCTAGTTGATGGCATCATTCTCGATAAGGAACGTGTCCATAGTGGCATGCCGCGCAGTGTGACTGATGCAAAGGTCGCCCTAATCAACTCGGCCATCGAGGTCAAGAAAACTGAGGTAGACGCTAAGATTCAGATTACCGACCCGAGCATGCTCTCACAGTTCCTCGATGAGGAGGAACAATACCTCAAGTCCCTAGTGGAGAAGATTCAGGCCTCTGGAGCCAGTGTGATCATATGTCAGAAGGGCATTGATGACATGGCCCAGCACTACATGGCAAAGGCTGGATTGTTCGCCATTCGCCGGGCCAAGAAGAGCGATATGGAGGCCCTGTCAAAGGCCACTGGAGGTAGGATTG
>JAAZXI010000018.1 GCA_014240285.1 Methanobacteriota archaeon | reverse complement strand
CTCCTGCAGCCTGCGAGCCTCATCGATAATTGCGAGCTTATCTCCATCCTTGACAGTGATGTAGACCCCTCCCTCGACAGGTACAGGTAACTCGGTAGCAAGCCTTGCCTTGAGGTAGGCTGCAGCAGGTCTTGCATGCGATCCCATCACCTCCCCTGTCGACTTCATCTCTGGGCCAGGTGCGGGATCGAGACCTCGCAGTTTGATGAATGGGAAGACTGGGGCCTTGACGCAGACCGCCTCGGTCTGCGGCTCGGGGACATTGAGCTCACTGAGCTTCTCACCCAAAGCGAGCCTTGCTGCTATCCGGGCCAGTGGCACACCAGTGGCCTTGGCGACGAATGGGAAGGTGCGCGAACCCCTCGGGTTGACTTCGAGCACGTGCAGCACTTCGTCGCGAATAGCGAACTGGATGTTGTAGCAGCCCCTGATGCCGAGCTCTATGCCGATCTTCCTAGTCCAGTCCTCGACCTCGGCAAGGACGTGGTCGGGGATGTTTTGCGGCGGGATGAAGCAGGTAGAGTCGCCTGAGTGGATGCCTGCTTCTTCCAAGTGCTCCATTATGGCACCTATCAGCACTTCCTCGCCGTCACACACCGCGTCGACATCAAGCTCGATGGCGTTACCGAGGTACTCGTCGATTAGCAGTGGACGGTCGGGGGCGAGGTATGCCTCCTCCATGTAAGCCTCCAGTTGCTTGTCGTTCGAGAGTATCTCCATCCCCCTACCGCCAAGGACGTAGGAGGGGCGTATCAGCACAGGATAGCCGATCTCGTGTGCCGCCTGTCTGACCTCCTCTGGCGTAGTCGCAGTCGAACCTCTTGGCATCCTCAGGCCGTTTCGGGCTGCAAAGGCCTCGAAGCGCTCACGGTCACTGGCCTCGTCGACTGCATCGGGTGTAGTCCCCTCCATGATCAGATGGAGCCCGAGCGTGGAGAGGTAAGTGAGGTTGTCCGCAAGTGGCAGTGCGAGGTTGATGGCGGTCTGCCCGCCAAACTGCAGAAGGATGCCGTGAGCCCTTTCCCTGAGAAGTATCTCAGAGATGGCCTCCAGCGTCAGCGGATCGAAGTACAGCCTGTCGCTCGTGTCGAAGTCAGTAGAAACAGTCTCCGGGTTGTTGTTGATGATGATGGCCTCGTGACCGAGATCTCGTATCGCACCGACCGCGTGGACGCAGCCGTAGTCGAATTCAATACCCTGGCCTATACGAATAGGGCCCGAGCCGATGACCACTATCCTCTGCTTCAGCGACTCTTCTAGTCCGGGTACGTAGTCGATGCCCGCGGGCGCTGAGCCGCCCTCATAGGTGGTGTAGTAGTACGGAGTGACTGCAGCGAACTCGGCTGCGCACGAATCGACCATCCTGAACACTGGGTGTACATCCAGTTGGTGGCGTCTTCGAGTGACTGCGAACTCGTCGGTACCCTCGGGCAGGAGCTTGAAGCCGCTGGCAGGGAATCCTGCCAGTGCATCGGCGATGTGCAAGTCAGTGAAGCCTGCTCCCTTCCACAGCCTCATCTCAATCTCGGGCACCTCTGCAGGAGGAAGGCCAATCTCTCCAGCCGCCCTTATCTCTGTCTCGATGGCTGCCATGTTCTCGAAACGGTGCAGGAACCAGCGGGTGATTCCCCCTGACAAATCTCGTACATCCTCTATTGAGTAGCCTCGGCGGAAGGCCTCGAAAAGGGCACCCATGCGCCTGTCTGTGGGCACTCTAAGCCAATCCTCGAGCAGGGCCTCGGGAAGTGGTTCGAAGGCTCGCTCGTCCATCGACTCACCGCCTGATGCATCTGCCATCGTCAGCGGCCTCGGGTGGGGTTGACCGTACTCTAGGCTCGCCCATGCCTTGAGGAAGGCTTCCTCGAAGCAGCGCCCTATCGCCATCACCTCTCCGGTGGATTTCATCGAGGTGCCTATGGTGCGGTCGGCGGTGCGGAACTTATCGAAGGGCCAGCGTGGTATCTTGACTACACAGTAGTCGAGAGTGGGCTCGAAGGCTGCTGTGGTCCCCTCACCAGTGATTGGGTTAGGAAGTTCGTCGAGTGTGTAGCCGACGGCGATGAGCGCCGCCATCCTAGCTATCGGATACCCGGTCGCCTTGGATGCGAGGGCTGAGGAACGGGAGACGCGGGGGTTGACCTCGATGACGCGGTACTCGCCGGTGGACTGTTTCACTGCAAACTGCACGTTGCACCCGCCCCTGATGTTCAGCCTCCTAATCAGTTTGAGGGCGGCGTCTCGCAGCATCTGATGGTCACGGTCCGAGAGGGTTTGCTGGGGCGCGACCACGACGGACTCTCCGGTATGGACGCCCATCGGGTCAAGATTTTCCATGGTGCATACGATGATGGCATTGT
Source organism: Methanobacteriota archaeon (assembly GCA_014240285.1). GTDB lineage: Archaea > Thermoplasmatota > Poseidoniia > Poseidoniales > Thalassarchaeaceae > Thalassarchaeum. The sequence continues at coordinate 20,835 of JAAZXI010000018.1, read as the reverse complement.
CAGCACCATCGCGCATCACCTCATACTCGTGCTCCTGCCAACCGAGGATGCTTTCCTCGATGAGGACCTGTCCTATCGCAGAGTGCAGGATACCCTGACTCGCTATCTCGACCAGCTCACCGGTGTTGTAAGCGGTGCCACCCCCGAGCCCACCTAGGGTGAATGCCGGTCTGATGAGCAGAGGGTAGCCACCGAGCTGATCGACAGACTCGAGGACCTGCTCGATTGAGTCACAGGCTATCGCCTTGCAAACCGGCAGATCGATCTCCTCGCACACTTTTTTGAACAGATCTCGGTCCTCGGCCTCGTCGATTGCCGTGAGGTTGCAGCCGATGAGTTCGACACCCAACTCATCGAGAGAGCCGTTGTGGGCCAGCGCTGCAGCGATGTTGAGAGCGGTCTGTCCGCCCATTCCTGCTAGAAGGGCATCAGGCTTCTCGACCTCCATGATACGCTTGACGACTTCTGGGAGCAGTGGCTCGATGTAGATGCGGTCGGCCATCTCGGGATCGTTCTGTATGGTTGCAGGATTGGAGTTGATTAGCACGATTTCATACCCTTCCGCTCGCAGTGCCCTACATGCCTGCGAACCGGAGAAGTCGAACTCCGCTGCTTGACCGATGCGGATCGGCCCGCTTCCGAGAATGACCACTTTGCTGATGTCTTCGCGTCGTGGCATCAGCGTTCGCCTCCCCTAACTACGGCCCTCTGACTCCCTGCCAAGTGTTCGGCAACCATCTTGGAGAAGCGGTCGAACAGTGGAGAAGCGTCGTGAGGCCCGGGGCAGGCCTCAGGGTGGAACTGGATAGTGAATGCCGGCTTTCCGACGAGATCAAGTCCTTCGACAGTGCGATCGTTTGCGTTGATGTGGCGAACTTCAAAGTCTGCCTCTAGAGTGTTCTCGCCAACCTCGGAGCGTGCCCCGCTCGGGTGAGGAGCGAGCATGCCCTTGTCGGGATCCTCGACTGCGAATCCGTGATTCTGGCTAGTGATGAGTACCCTGCCGGTCTGTAGGTCGACCACGGGCTGATTAGCACCCCTGTGACCGTAGCGCAGTTTGTAGGTGTGCAGGCCGGCTGCCAGTCCCATCAACTGGTGGCCGAGACAGATACCCATCACCGGCATGTCGGCGCGCACAGCAGTGGCTAATGATTCTCGAGCTGAGGTAGCATCGCCGGGATGGGCGGGGTCACCAGGTCCGTTAGATGCGAACAGGGCGTCCGGGCTCCATTCGAAGACGATGGTTTCGAAATCCATTGAAGCGGGGCACCAGACGACCTCGAAGCGCCGGCACAACTCGCGCAGGATGTTGTGCTTGATACCGCAGTCTAAAGCAGCGAGTCGGGGGAGAGGGTTTCCGTCCCCGTCCTGCGCTCCCGGATTGAGCAGCACCGCGTCATCCCTAGTCACTGATGCCACTAGGTCTTCGGTGTCAGGAGGCGTCATCTCGGCGAGGATCTTCTTCATCTCGTCACAACGCTCCTCGGGTCCGAACACGCACAGCACGGTGCCGTGCTCACGCACCCTGAGCGTCAGTGCGCGTGTGTCCACTCCCTCGATTCCGGGTACACCATGAGCGGCAAGGAACTCGTGGACGCTGCCGACGGAGTCTCGATGGTCAGGGGATTTCATCAGTTGCCTGCAGATGATTCCCCGTGGGTGCACGCCTGAGGATTCGGAGATTCCTGGCAGGATGCCGTAGTTTCCTAAGAGTGGCCACGTGAAGGTCAAGACCTGTCCAGCGAAGGACGGGTCGGTCAGGCTCTCTTGGTAGCCGCACATCCCAGTAGTGAACACCAGCTCTCCCTGTGCGATACTCTCGGATCCAAACAGCCTACCCTCATACCTAGTACCGTCGGCGAGCAGCAGTAGCCCCGTCGCGCCGCTTGCCTGCTGACGTTCTGCTGATTTGAGAAGTAAGTCGGCTGCATCAGTGAAGGAAGGAGGGTCATGCACCCCCGGTACGCCAGCGCCGGGGACAAAGCCCCGGGGCAGTGTCGTACCCGACATCAGCAATCCTGCTGGAGTGCCCCTCTTAATCCTTGAGAAGGAATTGGACGGAGAGCGTTCCGGGAAAGTCACTCCTCGGTACTGTTCCTGACCCTCTTCGCACGCTCACTAGGGACTACTTCGATCTCGCCTCCGGCAAATCTAGTTGATTCGTCGAGTGCGCCAACCCATGACTCTAGGAAGATTGCTAGAGCGGCGACCTCTGAGTGAGGCTGATTGCCGATTGACACGTTGTGATCTGCTATCCTGAACAGTTCCCCTGGAACCTTGGTCCCTCCAACGACGACTACCGTGGGAGTGTCCCTTGGGATGCTCTCGACTGTCTCTCTCCAAGGCTCGCCGTACATCGTCAGGTGGATTACCGTACCGCTCTTGGAGAACTGTCGCAGCCACCCCATCGGCTTGGTCTCGTAGCGGCACTCGAAGTCACCTCCGAACCTCTCGGTCACGGAGTTCCAAGTCTCCAGAGCTGAGGGGTCCTCCTCACCTGACAGAATCACCTCGTCTGCACCGAAGGCGCGGGCTGTCAGTCCGAGGTGCGAAGTGATTCTCTTGTCGCGCTCTCGCCTATGGCCCAGTCTGAGCACCGCGAGCCTAGGACTGGAGCTGTCTGTCATGGGCTCAGACGAGAGGGGGTGCCTCATCAGCATGACCCTCGATAACAGAGTCCTGTCTCTCTGGCAGCACATCGATGTCCATGCTCATCATCGAGCCCCTGACCCACTCGAGGAGTATGGAATCGACCATCATCTTGGTCGCCAGATGGATGAGCGTGGCGATTATCGCCAGACGCCCTGAGGCCATCAGAGCGGCCTGGGCGTCCAAGTCACCCAACAGAGTCATCCTACCGAGTGGCTCGACGACGAGGAACAACGCCAGCACAGCCAGCACGCCTCCAACGTTGGATGTGAGCGACTGTCCCTTCTCCCTGCCCATGGTCAGCAGAATGGTGGCGACAAGTGTAATTGCGGGTACAACCAAGGTGAGCCTGTAATAATTGAACTCGCCGATCATAGAAGCGGGAAGATCAGAGTCACCCAGCGATTCGCCACCCTGTGATACGGCCACCCACCAGAATAGGAAACAGGCGATACCGAGGGCTCCGGACATCCTCCCTCTCTCAGAAATCATGTCGCGGATTTGATGCCTATCCTCAGGTTGCAGGCGCTGCACAATGGACTCCATCATCTCGACGTTGTAGGCCGACGGAGCGTCGTTTATTTCCGCTGCGTTAGCAGCGGGTGCAGGAGCGGAAGACGCTTCTTCGAACGAGTCATCTCCCAATACCATCGAGGGATTGCCTCTCCGTCACATCATAAAGCATGCGTCGGATGGATGTGTGAAGATGGCCGACTGGCGACCTATGCTAAACCGCCGAAACGGCGGAATACCGCGAATTATGGGAGTTCTGAACCTCACCCCGGACTCGTTTCACGCGGCCTCTAGAGTGGATTCGCTCGAGTCAGCGGTGGCTATGGCCAGCCGGATGGCAGATGACGGTGCAGATTGGATAGATATCGGCGCCGAGTCAACCCGTCCGGGTGCCTCCGCTGTCGACCCCGAAGAAGAGGCACGCAGGGCGATTCCTGTAGTCGAGGCTGTAAGGAGTGCCCTTCCAGAAATGTGTATCTCCATCGACACCCGCAGAGAGAGTGTTGCCCGGGCCGCGTTGGACGCTGGAGCCGACATGGTCAACGACGTCTCCGCGCTCTCGGACCAGAAGATGGCTGACTTGGTGGCGCAGCGAGGATGCCCGGTCTGCATCATGCATATGCAGGGGCTTCCGGAGAACATGCAGGACGATCCGTCCTACGGGAATGTCGTGACTGAGGTTAGAGGTGTTCTGAAGAATGCCGCGACGAGGCTATTCGAAGCCGGTGTTGACCCGAGTAGAGTAATCGCTGACCCAGGAATTGGCTTCGGCAAGAGTCTGGAGCACAACCTCGCGTTACTCTCAGCGGGGCGCTCAGTGGTACCTAACGAACGAATGGCCCTGCTCTGGGGCGTCAGCCGCAAGTCAATGTTTCAACACCTGCTCGGAAGGGAAGACACCTCAGACCGCTTGTCCGGTAGTCTCGGTATCGCTGCTAGGGCGATTGATCTCGGTGTCGACATCATCAGAGTCCATGATGTCGCTGAACACTCGGACTTGTTCTCGGCGATGAGCGCATTGGAGGTCGACTGAATGGGAGAGGTTCAGAAGAACGTAGTCGACATCGATGACAGTCTGAGGCTGGTTGGAACAGCTCACATCAGCAGCGCCTCGGTCGAGTTGGTTCGCCAGCAGATTGAGGAGTGGAAACCCGATCTAGTCGCAATCGAGCTGTGCGAGTCTCGCAAGGCTGCATTGCTAGAGCCAGATGCGTTGGACAACGAAGACCTGCTGAAGATTCTCAATGAAGGCAGGTCGCACATGATACTCCTGCAATCGGCACTGGCCGCAGAGCAGCGTCGGATGGGAATCGCGTCGGGCGAGAAACCAGGCGCCGAGCTGCTCGCTGCGATAGAGGCCGCCGATGAGGTGGGAATCCCTGTGGAGCTGATCGACAGGGACGTTGTGATAACTCTCAGGAGGGCATGGTCGAAGATGGGATTCAGAGAGAAGTTTCGAGTGTTGGACGCCCTGTTGTGGCAGGACGATGACGAAGAGGATGCTTCTGTCGAGGAGCTGCTAGAGGACTCCGACATGATGAGCAATCTGATGGAGGAGGCACGCGAGGTGGCGCCTGCGGCCGGCTCGGTCCTGATTGACGAGAGGGATGCTTTTCTCGCTGGTAGGCTACAGCAAATCAGAGGCAAGGGTAAGGTCCTCGCAGTAGTGGGCGCGGGGCACCTCGGTGGGGTGCAGCACCAGTTAGGAGAGCCGGCGATGGAGACGGCATCGAGACTGGCCAAGTTGAACGAGGTCCCCTCGAAGTCGATATTACCGAAGCTGGTGATGTGGGGGATACCTGTGTTATTCGCCTCGGTATTGGCCTGGCTCGCCTACCACGGGATGATGGACGAGATAGTCGAGTCCGGGAAGCTCTGGCTGGCCATAAACGCCAGTCTGACTGGCCTCGGCGTCCTACTTGCCCGCGGGCATCCGCTTTCGATTCTGGTCGGCGCTCTGGCCTCCCCCATCACCTCACTCAATCCATTCGTCGCGGCTGGCTGGGTCGCAGGTTACACCCAACTCAAGGTGGATGCCCCTACCGGCAAGGATGCCAGTGACTTCCTAGCATTGGACAGTACCTCCCTATTCTGGAGGAACCGGGTTGGCAAGGTGCTGCTCGTGACCGCTTTCGGAAACGTCGGATCGGTAGCGGGAACTTGGATTGCAGCCGCGGGAATCGCGGGCATCATACTGTGACGAGGCTGGGAAGGCTCATTTGCCGGGATGGGGTGTCCGCCCTCATAGAGGGCGGATTATGGTCAACTACGGCTTCGTAATAGACAACAGGAAGTGCATCGGCTGCCATGCCTGCACAGTTGCCTGCAAGTCCGAGCACGACGTGCCAATCGGGGTGAACCGGACTCACGTAAAGTACATCGAGAAGGGCACCTACCCTGATGTCACCAGAGAGTTCAGTGTCCACCGCTGCAACCACTGTGAGGACTCACCGTGTACCACTATCTGCCCTACTACCGCGCTGTTCACTCGCGAGGACGGGATAGTGGACTTCGACGACGAGCGCTGCATCGGCTGTAAGTCTTGCATGCAGGCCTGTCCGTATGATGCCCTGTACATCGACCCGAACAAGGGGACGGCGGCGAAGTGCAACTACTGCGCCCACCGCATCGAGCACTCCTACGAGCCGTCATGCGTCATCGTCTGCCCGGTCGAGGCCATTATTTCCGGCGACCTCGATGACCCTAACTCATCGATCTCCGGCTACCTCACTGAGCACGAGACCACTGTGCGCAAACCTGAGTCTGGTGCCAAGCCAAACGTGTTCTATGTCGAGACCAGTGAGGAGAGCCTAGATCCTCACGCCACCGAGCGCTCCGGTGAGTACCTATGGACGGACCAAGCGGCCGGAGTGGGTCACTTCGCCAAGTACGCCGACAAGCGGGCCGGGGCTGCAAACACCCAGTCGATGATCATCCAACTGGCCCTAGAGAAGAAGGCTCGAGCAGCGGCTCCTCGGGACCAGGCCATAATACGTGACGTAATGTCCAAGCTGGAGGAAGATGCTGGCAAGCCCAAGCGCTCGTACGACCAACCGTCCAAGGGGGTGCTGTGGGGGTGGGAGGTCTCTGCCTACGTCATGACCAAGGCCATCGCAGCGGGAACCTATCTCGTAGCGATGGTGATGATGTTCGCGGGTATGCTAGAGATGACCGACGGTATGTGGTGGCAGTTGGTCATCGGCTGCACCGCCTTCCTAGGAATCACAGGAGTTCTCCTCGTCATGGACCTCGACCGTCCTGAGCGCTTCCTCTACGTCATGCTGCGTCCGAACTGGGACTCCTGGCTGGTCAAGGGGGCCTACATCCTCGCAGGATTTGGTGGAATTCTAGCCTGCAGTGGTGTGGTTCTGCTGTTCGATTTGAATCGCATCTATCTCGAGTACCTCGCATACGCAGGAGTTCCCCTAGCTGTCCTGACTGGAGTCTACACAGCTTGGCTGTTTGGGCAAGCGCGCGGACGCTCGTGGTCCGAAGATAGGTTCCTTACAGCAAAGATGCTGGTCGAGATGCTCATTGCCGGCGCCGCTGGAGTCATTCTCCTGACCTCATTTGGCGTCCTCGCTATTATCACCGCCGCTGTGATGCTAGCCGCAGTCTCCAGCCATGCCCACAGTACCGTCATCAAGCCGCAACTAGAGACCCTGCACTGAGAGGTGAAACGTATGAAAAAGACACTTATCGAGGACATCGCGCAGAAACTGCGAATCATCCCCAACCTCGATCGTGAGCACTCATCCTCAGAGTCGGTCGACCTCCGCAAGTACCCTGACCCCGAGAACTGGCACGATCACATCGAACTCGACGCAAACGAGTGGCCCAAGCGTGTCGAGCGACGCTATTCCCTAGTGCCAACCACCTGCTTCAACTGCGAGTCGGCTTGCGGGATGCTGGCCTACGTCGACAAGGAATCGGGGCAGGTTGCCAAATTCGAAGGTAACCCGCACCATCCCGGAAGCCGTGGCAGGAACTGCGCCAAGGGCCCTGCTACAATCAATCAGATTAACGATACTGAGCGGATTCTGTACCCTATGAAGAGAGTTGGCAAGCGTGGCGAAGGCGGCTGGGAGAGAATCTACTGGGACCAGGCGCTCGACGAGATTGCTGCGAAGATTCGGACTTCGTTGAAGACTGAGGCCAAGGACCGCGTCGTCTATCACGTCGGTAGGCCCGGGAATGAGGGCTACGTCGAGAGAGTGCTGAAGGCTTGGGGCGTCGATGGTCACAACAGTCACACCAACATCTGCTCTGCGGGTGCCCGCACCGGATACAGCCTGTGGCACAAGCACGACAGGCCATCTCCGGACCACTCCAACGCCAAGGTCATCCTGCTGACCTCCTCTCATCTTGAGACAGGGCACTACTTCAATCCGCACGCTCAGAGAATTCTCGAGGGGATGATGGACGGTGCTAAACTCATCGTTATCGATCCTCGACTATCCAACACCGCATCTATGGCCGACCACTGGCTACCAACCTGGCCGGGATCAGAGACAGCTCTCTTCCTAGCCTGGGCTAAGATGATACTCGAGCGCGACCTGTATGATCGTGACTTTGTCGAGAACTGGGTCAACTGGGAGGACTGGCTTGAGGCAGACTACCCTGATGAACCATCCACCTTCGAGCGTTTCATCGAGTTGTTGCTCGAGGAATACGCCGAGTACACCCCCGAGTTTGCCGCCGCCGAGTGCCGCATCCCGGTCGAGCAGGTCATCGAGGCCGGCGAGGCTGTAGCCAACGCCGGCAGTCGCCTGTCAACACACGTCTGGCGCTCAGCGGCAATAGGCAATCTCGGAGGCTGGCAAGTGGCGCGAACGCTGCACCTGCTGAACGTTCTAACCGGGAGCGTTGGCACCGAAGGCGGGACATCACCCAACTCGTGGTCCAAGTTTAGCCCGGAGTTGTTCGACGAGCCGCCCGCCCCCGACGGCTGGAACGAGTTGCACTTCCCGCTAGAGTACACACTGTCACACTACGAGATGAGTCACATCCTCCCCCATCTGGTGAAGGACGGTCGCGGTACCATGGACGTCTACTTCACCCGCGTCTTCAATCCAGTCTGGACCTACCCCGATGGCTTCTCGTGGATCGGGATGCTAGAGGACGAAGAGTCCGTCGGCTGCCATGTGGCACTCACCCCGACGTGGAATGAGACGGCCTTCTTCGCCGACTACGTGCTGCCTATGGGTCACGCCTCGGAGCGCCACGACATCAACTCCTACGCCACCTCGGCGGGCAAGTGGGTAGCATTCAGGCAGCCGGTTCTGCGAGAGTACGCCCGTAGAGAAGGGCGTGAGGTCGAATTCACGCGCGAGGTCAATCCGGGAGAGGTCTGGGAGGAAGACGAGTTCTGGAACGAGTTGTCATGGCGTATCGATGATGGCACCATGGGCATCCGCGAGCACTTCATGAGTCCGTACCGCGAGGGTGAGCGGATAACTGTCGACGAGTACTACCAGTACACCTTCGAGCGTGTACCTGGCCTGCCCGAGGCAGCTGCCGCTGAGGGCCTAGACGCACTCGGTTACATGCGCAAGCACGGAGCCTTCCTAATCGAGGAGGCCACCTACTCCAAACACGAGCAAGAGGGTTGGCCGACGCCGAGCGGCAAGCAGGAGTTGTACTCACCTACCATGGTCGAGTTCGGCTACCCTGAGCACGCCATCCCGCACTACCGCATCCTCAGCCACGTCCACCCTGACAACCTGCAGGGCGAAGACGAGTACTGTCTGCTGCCGAACTTCCGCCTGCCTCAGCACATCCACTCACGCTCGGCCAACTCCAAGTGGTTGGTCGAAATCGGTCACCGCAACCCGATATGGATACATCCCAAAGATGCAGCGAAGCTCGGTGTAGCAGAGGGTGACCTACTCAAAATAGAGACCGAAATCGGTTGGTTTGTCGACAAGGTATGGGTCACTGAGGGCATCAAGCCAGGGGTGGTCGGCTGCTCACACCACATCGGACGCTGGAGACGCGCCCAAGATCAAGGCAACCGCTTCCTTAGCAACGAGGTCTCAATCGAGGACATCGGGGACGGCAAGAAGCGCATGCGGACCGTCTCTGGAGTCGGACCATGGGAGTCAGATGGCCCCGATACCAACAGGGTCTGGTGGAGGGACGGAGGTGTCCACCAGAACATCACCCATGCGGTGCAGCCGGACCCGATTAGCGGTGCCCACTGTTGGCTCCAGAAGGTAAGGCTGAGTAGGCCATCTGCGGATGAGAAGTACGGCGATGTCGAGGTCGACACCGAGAAGTCGTTCGAGTACTACAAGCGCTGGAACCAGATGGCTAAGCAACGAGAGACTCATCCTCGGGGAGAGCGGCGCCCATTGTGGATGAAAAGACCGCTCTCACCGAAGAAAGAACACTGGTTCATCCCCGAGTGAACATTGGAGTTCAGGGGTTGCGTGCCCGCTGCGCCAAAGCGCCTCTCGGCCGACCCGAAGAACCTGATGACACGTCCTTAACTACAAGTTCCGAGGGATCATCTGAGACCTTGCCCCATTCAATCGACGTCATCCAGAATCGCTCATAGAAGTAATACATGAACAGTTTGAGAGGGATGCCTATTGCCGCAGCCGTCAATCCCAATGTGATATTTCCTGATAATGCAAACACAACAACTACTGTTGTGCCACTTGCAATGAACCTCCACAGGAGAGTCTTGACGATGGTGCGTTTTTGTGAATCCATCTCAATCAACCCGTCGCCGGCCAAGGTTGCCACGGCCCTCCAGCACAACGCCTTCGCGAAGCTCTAGAGCACCCCACCCCATGCTAACAGGGCGGAGCGGCATTGACATCCCAATTAACCTGAATGGTCGCCCGTCCAAGATAGTGGTAATTTTCGAACGCTCAAACTACAGCGGGAATTTCTTCCGACTCAATGAACGGGGTGAACTTCTACTCGCTTTACCTCTACACCTTCGTCCTCAAGTCCCCAATCCAACGCTGCCCAACCTCGCTCATGGAAGTAATACAGTAGCATCTTGGTCACTACCTCGATACTGGCTATGCCGAAACCTACTGTCCAGCTTCCGGTAATGAGTCTGGCGATTAATATGGTGTCCGTAGTCGCGACGGTTCTCCATGTCAAGGTCTTCACTAGGCTGCGTTTCCTGCCTGCGTGCCCTGTTCCTTCGATGTGCTCTGGCAACTTCGCATCCACTTGCAATTCTTCACCGTCTGGGGTTTCAATCACAATCCGCTCAATGTATTCTGTCATGGTATCACTATGCTTTGCAGAGCGGCATGCAGGATAACCTCTCCTACGGCGTAATATTCAGAAAATCGGTCAAATCGACTCGATGATGACCGCGATTCCCTGTCCGCCGCCAATACACGCGGTGGCTATGCCGTAACGCCCACCACTGCGCTTCAGTTCGTGCGCCAGTGTCAGCACCAGCCTAGTGCCGGTCGCAGCCAGTGGGTGGCCCAAGCCGACCGCCCCTCCATTCACATTGACCTTGTCCACATCCAGGCCGAGTTCCTGCATGCAGGCCACAGCCTGACCTGCGAAGGCCTCATTGATCTCCCATCGGTCTATGTCATCAACTGCAAGGCCGGCCCTCTCAAGCGCCTGTCTGCTGCTCGGAACCGGACCGAACGCCATTATCGCAGGATCTAGTCCGACAATCCCCCAGTTTACGACCCGAGCAAGTGGCTCGTCTCCGTCGGCTGCAGCCCTGCTGGCCGACTTCAGCACCACCGCGGCCGCACCGTCGACAACCCCGGAGGCGTTTCCGGCGGTGACAAGAGATTTGGGTCCAAAGTGAGGGCGCAGGCCGGACAGCGACTCGATGGTGGTACCTCGGACGAAGTGGTCCTCATCGCTCGCGCTCACCGGTCCATCAGGAGTCTCTACTGTGACGATCTCGTTCTCGAACAAGCCAGAGTCGATGCTGCTCTCGGCCCTAGCGTGGCTGAGTGCTGCGAACTCGTCGGCCTGCTCGCGGACCACGCCGACACGGTGGCACAGCTCGTCACTGGTCTGCGCCATGAACGAGTCGCAGGTGTTGTCAATGAGGTTGGTGAAGAAGTAGTCCTCCATGTCTGTTGGCAGAACATAACCTTCCTGAGGCGGTCTGCCGAGCTTGTGCGATTCACGCATGCCCCGAAGGACGTGGGGAGCCTGTGAGAGATTCTCCATACCCCCAGACACCACTACGTCGGCCTCGCCCAGCATAATCATCTGGGCGCCGGTCACGATAGACTGCGCGCCGCTGCCGCACAAGCGATTGAGAGTGAGCATTGGAACCTCATGCGGTATGCCGGCGTTGAGCCCGGCGTGCCTGGCACCGTAGATGGCTTGTCCAGAGGTCTGCAGTGCGTGACCCATCACCACATGATCGACGGAGGACGGGTCGGTACCTGTCCTTTCTAATGCGGCACGAATGGCAATCGCTCCGAGCTCCTCGGTCGAGACGGAGGCGAGTCGGCCTCCTGCTTCTCCGTCGCCTCGCTTGCCGCCCAGCCACTCGCAGAACGGGGTCCGGGCGCCTCCGATGATGACTACATCGTCGTCGCGCATGTGACGCCCATCGCGGGCCTCCTCATGAGCCTGACTGTCTCAAATGGCAGCCGCTCACTCGCCGTCTTCTTCCTCGGATATGGTACCGAGATAGTCTGGCAGATCGACTCCGGCCATCTTGGCTACATCGTGGATTGGAGGCAGACTCTGGACGAGGCTGCTCACGAAGTTACTGGTGGCAGATGAGCCATCGTCATTGTTGCCTCCGTCCCAGACGGTGACCTTGTCTATCTTCAGATTGCGAATGGCCTCGGCCTGTGCCGCTACCATACTCTCCACCTTCTCTACCATCAGCAGAGTTGCGGCGGCCTTGGGGTCACCAGCAGCACTGTTGACGAGATTCTGATATCCCTTCGCTTTGGCGTCGAGAACCTGTTGGATACCCTTCGCCTCTGCTTCGTAGACTGCAAGAATAGCATCGGCCTCACCACGCGCAACTCGTCGCTGGCGTTCGGCCTCGGCTTCGGCAGCGATCTCAATCTGCTGCTTCTGGATGTTCTCACGGACAATCTCACTTGCCTTCAGGCGCTCTTCCTCCTCACCAGCAAAAGCACGCTGGATGGCGGCCTCGGACTGTGCCGTGGCGACGTCAGCCCTCTGCTTGGCACCGGCTTCCGCCTCCTTGAGGTCAGCGTTTGCATTGGCTATCTCAGCCTGAGCCATGTTCTCACCGGAGACTGCCAGAGCCTCTTGGCCCTCGACGTAAACACGCTGATCAGCCTCAGCTGCCTTGCGGCCCTTGGTTGCCTCGGCCATGTTCTCAGCGACCTCAATCTCTCGGGTCTTGTCTGCCTTAGCAGCACCAACTGCACCGTCGCGCTCGGCGTTGGCTACATCAACACGAGCATTCTCAACCGCAGTCGCTGCGGCCTTCTTACCAATGCTCTCGATGTAATCAGAGTCGTCAGTGATGTCAACGATGTTGACGTTGATGAGTTTCAGGCCGACCTTCTCAAGCTCCTTCTCCACGTTGTGGGTGATGCCAGCGAGGAAATTGTCACGGTCTTGGTTGATCTGCTCGATGGTCATTGAGGCGACAGTTAGACGCAGTTGGCCGAGGATGATTTCCTCGGCCATTTGCTCAATGTCTTCCATCTTCAGACCGAGTAGCCTCTGTGCAGCGTTCTGCATGATGTGCTCCTCGATGCTGATGCCGATGGTGAAAGTGCTGGGTACATTGATTCTGATGTTCTGGAGAGACAGTGCGTTCCTCAGGTCGATGTTGATTGTAATCGGGGTAAGGGGAAGGTACGCGTAATCCTGTATTAGTGGCCAGACTAGTGCTGCACCTCCGTGTATGGTCCTCGACGACCGGCCCTTGTCGGTCTTCCCGTAGATGACCATCACCTTGTCGGGTGGGCACCTCTTGTAGCGCTGTGCAAAGAAAATCGTCACCGCCACAAGTACCAGTACAGTCGCAAATATCATCGTCGTCAAAAGTGCTCCAGAATCAGCCATTCAGCATCGCCTCTGGCCCCAAGAGGGCTCATGAGGTCATGAAGGCTTTCCCTGCATACTTAGGAAAACCAATTCCTAGGGGTCTTCTCACTTTCTTTTTACTACGAGAACATCGCCCATTGTGTCGACTACTTCAATCAAAACGCCGCTGTCAATCTCGGCGTTGTCGTGGGACCTGGCGTTTTTTGTCCTCCTACTGCCGCCGTAGTTAACCTGAACCTGTCCGGCGTCGTTGGGAGGGATTCGAAGATACACGCTTCCAGTGGCCCCAATAGCCTCTGTTATCTCAACTGTCCCGTCTGATTGCAGGGTGATGAACAACTGGAACAGTTTGCCGGTTCCGTACATGGATGCGAAACCAGCAATTCCACCTACTGCAATGGCAATCGTCGAAGTCTCGGTGGACTTCAGAGTATACAGTCCAGCGAGGCCGAAAAACATCAAGAAGGCCATTAGACCCTGGAAAGTCAGCGCCTTGAACGAGGCATCGGCTCCGAGATCGCCAACCCCCTCCATCCCGAGGAGTCCTTCGAAGATGTCCGCAGCCACTCCACCGATCATCATCAGGGCGAACCACAGTACAAACAGAATTCCTCCAACCAAGGCTGAGGCGGCGAATAGTAACTCGAGTCCGGTGGCTTCTCCAAAACCCAGAAATTCAAAGATATCGAACGAATCAAGCAATCCCATTGCCGTGAAAGGGGAGGCTTCCCCCCTTTACCCATTCGGCGGCATGCTGGGAAAAGTCAGTGGGTGGTCACTTACCCTGTCGACGCAAAGCGAAATAGGTCTCAAGGCCAATAATTGGCCCTACTGAAAGACCAGTTGCCAAGGCACTCAGTATCAGTGTGAGGTCACTTGAAAGATACTTCAGAAGAAAATCGTATACAATCATGAAGATTAGAATGAGAAGGATTGGGATGGTAACTCTGCGGAGGAACATGTGATACCCTCCGAGCATATCGTATGCTGGATTGTCAATGACGCGGTCGACCATCTCGTCGAGGCCCTGCTTGGGCTTATCCATGCCTCACCTACTAGTTAGCTAGCCATGCCCATGCTGCTATGAATGCAAGAATACTTGGTATGACGACATTGATGAGTTTCGTGGAAGCCGGCTTTGGATCCACGCGATGGAGTTCCCCGGTAGCCTCCTTAACCATCACAGAGTTCTCGATTTTGTTGTATGACTCGGAGAACTCCTTGTGATGCCTAGCAACGAAAATCAGCATGTATAGGCCAACCAATACCGAACTCCCCCCTGTCACCTCTAGAATCGCTCCGAGCAGTGCGAGAGCCGTATCATCCCCTAGAGCGGATCCTATGTACAACTGTGTGAAGCCCGCTAAGAAGAAGAGGGGGGAACTGGACCTTGCCATCAGTAATCGGAGAAGCAGGGAGGAAATTAACCTGTTCCCGGCCACTCACTCTCTTTTTGGACTAGAGCGTACAATCCAAATAGCCCAAATTCCCTTCGCAGTAGCCACCAAAGTCCCGTCTTCAGCAGTCAACCGGCCTTCCATATGGGCTAGGTTCCTGCCCCTGCGAATGACTTCCCCGGTAGCTATCAAATGAGTTCCCGTTCCTACTGCGTTGAGATAAGAGATGTCTATCTGTGCGGTGGCGCACCATTCCTCCTTTGCCAATGTGGATACTAGAGTCCCTCCCATCGCGGAGTCTAGCAAGGTGGCGTGTATGCCTCCATGGGCCACTCCTCCCATGTTCAGATGATCCTCGCGAATTGTGCACTCGACAACGCACGATCCTTCACTGAACTCGGTAATCTCGAATCCGATTATCTTGGCGAGTTCTGTGAGCTTTGGCAGACCCCTATCCTCACTCATGTAGATACCTCACCAGTCTGAACGGCCCATAGTCGTGAGTAGAGTCCGTTGCTCTCCAGTAGCTCCTCGTGCGTGCCCGTCTCAGAAATCAAACCGTCACCGATGACCGTAATCACATCCGCGTTTCGCACTGTCGACAGGCGGTGGGCGATGATGAGTGTGGTGCGGCCCACCGAGATTCTCTCTATTGAGCGCTTGAGCGCTGCCTCGGTCTCGTTGTCGACGTTGCTTGTCGCCTCGTCGAGTATCAGCACCGGCGCGTCCTTTAGCACAGCCCGGGCGATGGCTATCCTCTGGCGCTGGCCGCCGGACAGCCTGTGACCGCCCTCTCCGATATCGGTTTCCCAACCATCGGGAAGATCCTTGATGAAACTCAGCGCCTCGGCTATCCGAGCCGCCTCGACGACCGCTTGGTCATCCGCATCCGGGTCGCCGTAGCGCACATTATCGCGGACTGAACCTGGGAATAGCGTGGTCGTCTGGCTGACTAGTGCAATGGACCCCCTGAGTGACTCCAGGGTGAGTTCCTTGACATCGTGACCATCAAGAGACACGGTCCCTGAGCCTGGATCGTGGAACCGCAGTAAGAGACGTACCAGAGTGGTCTTGCCCGAGCCCGTAGAGCCGACTAGTCCGACTGTCTTTCCCGCTGGGACTGTCAGATCTACACCTTGTAGTACGACTTCTCTATTCGGGTAGGAGAATCCTACATCACTGAACTCGATTTCGCCTCGAACCGCCTCGAGATTGGTGTCGCCCTCGACTATCCCTACCTTGGTGTCTAGTAAGTCGAGTACGCGGGAGGTCGAGGCCATAGCACGCTGGTACAGATCAAAAGTCTCACCTAACCTAGTCAGCGGCCACAGCAAGCGCTGGGTGATGAAGACGATTACCGAGTATGCACCGAGGCTTATGCGACCATCCAATGCGAACCAACCTCCTACCAGCATGTTCGCGGTGAAAGCAAACAGTATGGCCATGCGTATGATGGGCACGAAGGATGCCGACAGGCGAATTGCTTCTCTGTTGGCATCCCTATACGAAGTCGAGGCGTTAGCCACTCTCTCGACCTCGCGGTCCTCCGCAGTGAACGACTTGATTGTAGTAATGCCGTGCAGGTTGTTGTTGAGAAGCGCGTTCAGGTCCGCTACCTTGCCACGCACCTTGGTGTAGCGTACGCCTATCTTTCGCTGGTAGATGAACGAGCCCGTGACAATGATTGGTATGGGTAAGATGGCGAGAAGAGCGACTTCCGGGGCCACTGAAATCATGATGGCGCCGACCACGATGATTGTGGTCGCTACGTGAAGCAGGTCGGTAGCACCCTGGTCGAGGAAACGCTCCAACTGATTGACATCGTCATTCATTATCGCCATCAGGCTGCCTGTGGATTGCTCTGAGTACCACTGCATCTCGAGGTCTTGGATGTGAGTGTATGCTGACATTCGCAACTCGTGCTGCGCGGTTTGCGCCAGATTACGCCACAGGACAGCGTAGAAGTACTGGAACATTGATTCCAGAATCCAAATGATTACTGTTAACCCAGTAAGGATGTATAACTGTTCGTAGACGTCAGGGTAACCTAACTGGGCGAGGAACGAGTCCTCCCGAGCAGCGACAACATCGATGGCCATGCCGATTAAGACAGGAGGAGCGAGGTCCCAGACTTTGTTCAGGACAGAGCACAGAGAGGCCAGCAACACCGTACTCCTGTAGTGACTCAAGTGCGAGATTAGCCGCATCAGAGGATGGTTGCTCTCAGTCATGCCCGAGCGTTTCCGATTAGGTGTTTGAAGATACTCATCGGGCTTCGCCGGATCATGTGCCCTGTAGTGGGCCACTGGTCCATTGCTGGGCCCATGAGTCGTATAGAGCGACGCTCAGTTGCCCTGTCGCGTTGGTACGGATGTGGTACAAGTCACTGTGGGAGAAGTATCCGGGCGATAGGAAGTCGATCCAAGTGAACTCCCACCATGTGCCGTCATCCAGTGTGATGTTTGAGGTGCCTTGGTCGAGTTGCATCATGGCCACCGAGACCGCGTCACCACCCTCTCCTGAGATCCCGTGGAACTGTAGTTCGGACGGCTCAATATCGGAATCCATTCCCGAGGGGACTGGGGCAGACCACACTGTGGTATCGCCCACTTGGATTGGTTCTGCATCCAGACTGAACTCCACTGGCGTGCGGGGAAGATCCTCCTGCAGCGATATAACCACATCATCGCCGGTCGTAACCCTGAGCGAGAACTGCTCCTCGTCGCCCGAGTATGCCTCTATCCCTGTGACCATCGGAGGGGTGCCCATCAGCTCGACAATGATGGTGTGAGTAGCGTTGCTGGCTGTGGCGATCTGCTGCAGTGAGAGCGCGTCCCCAGATATTGTCCAATCGAGTTCTGCTACCGAGGCAACATCGAAGCCAAACGGCGGCCACATCCCTTCGGGCTGTTCGTTGGCGAGCTGAGCGAGCTCTGCGAACGGATCAGCGTATTGCGGAATCGCGTCGCGGCCCTCGTACCAGTCGCCACCGACCCTGATGTTGGTAGTATGCTGCCCCTCAATGACCTCGCTGTCCATGCTGGAGGTGCCGACAGTGAATCGCATCGCTATCGACCTCAGTTGTGCCGCATCGTCCTTAGCGACGCTCCAGTGTATCTCGGCGAACTGACCCTGGTTGTCATAGACAGTGGATGTCTCGACCATCAGCCGCTCGAAGTCCTCCGCGTACGAGAGCACATCAAAGGCACCGGGAGTGGCAAGGAGCTCGGAAAGCGCTGCTGAATCCAGCGGGAAGCATTCACTGTCGGTACAGGACTCTTCAGGGATTGCAAGGCAGCCCGCCCCCAGAGGGCAGAGCAGAACGAAGACAGTCAGAGCGATGCCTCTCACGGCCGCTTGCGGGCGGGCGGGGGTGATGAGTCTATGCGACAGCGGTCATTCTAACGGGGTGTTCGCGCTTGCGTCGCGCCTATATGGGACGTCCACGGAGCGAGGGGCGCAGGGAGTGTGTAGAGATGACCTCGGACATCCTCGTCGTCTACAAGAAGAATTTCGAGGATGTGCATGACAAATCGCTTGAGACGGTACGAAAATCGCTCGACGAACTAATCCGTGACAGGGGCACTACAATCACCTTCAAGGCTCGAGAGAAGGTCAGCAGAGAAGACTTCGCAGGCCGTGATCTCGTGATCATACTCGGAGGTGACGGGACTCTAACCTCAATTGCCCACTCTATTGACTCCGACACCCCTGTGATGGGAGTAAACAGCCACCCACAGGACGATGATGAGGACGGCTCGTACGGATTCTACATGGGAAGCGATCCTGAGCACTTCGATTCCGACATCAGGGCAGCCCTAGACGGCGATGCGATAGTGAATGTTCTACCTAGGCTACAGGCCGAGATAGTGACAACTAGTGGCAAAAGGGTTCTCTCAGATCCGGCACTGAACGACCTCATCATTGCCAACACACACCAGTACCAGCCCTCGAGATACAGGTTGCAGAGGGGAGAATCAGGCAGCGAGGGCGAGATTGACGTGGTCCAACGCTCATCGGGCTGCCTGTTCTCTACATTCCTCGGCCAGGGAGCGTGGTTCCGGCACGTCGTGGACATCGAGGGTACGACCTTTTCGCTTGGGCAGCTTGACTCGTGGTATCTGTTCGCATCGAGAGACCTGCCTCGTGACTCGAGGGATGATGACGGTTCGTACTGGTCCTGGACGAACGAGGCGACGGCGATAACAAGCGACATGCACCGCGGTTACATCGTCAGTGATGGCTGGGACGAGACTCATTTCACTAGGGGCGCCATGGTTACCGTGGATCTGAGTGGCCCGACCCTACAACTACTGACCTTTCGCAGGACCATTCACGATCGGGTCGCTCACTGGATCGAGCCCTAAAGCCCTAGATCATCAAGGTCCACATCTGCGTTCATCTGGATACTCGCAGGGATTGAGAGCTTGACTCCACCCTCCTCGAATCGACGCAGTATCTCGGTCACGAAGAACGACTTCGAGGGCCTCATCTTGCGGGCGTTGTCGACATAGTAGCGAACCTCCATGATGACTTCGTGCTCGCCGAAATCCCTCAGCACAACCTCCGGTACCTTTGGCTTCTGGCTGATGTCGGGATGGTTGGCAGCGATGTCCTCGACGATCTCCTCGGCCTTGGTGACGTTTTTCCATGTCGGTGAAACGCCCAGTCGTATGCGTACGCGCAGCTCCATGTCGCTGCGGTGGCTGAAGTTCGCCACGGCGTCCTTTGTCAGCAACTTGTTGGGGATTGTCAGCATCACCCCGTCGGTAGAGCGGACGTGGGTGGTGCGCAGGCCGATCTCCTTGACATCGCCCCAACTGCTGTAGATTCCCCCCAGTTTCTTGGGCAGCATGATGCGCTCGCCCTCCCGGAAGGGCCTGTCGACGATGATGAAGATGCCAGCGATGACGTTCTCCATCGTGTCTTGGGCGGCGAAGGCCACGGCCAGACCGAAGATGCCCAGCGCGGCAACGATTCCGGTGACGTTGATGCCGAGCTCGTTGGCGGCCGTCAGTATGACGAGGGCCCACATTGCAACACCTGCGATGCGGAACATGAAATTCTCGAGTCCCTCGTCGAACTCGGTCCTGTCGAACAACTTCCTGAGGTATCTCTTGGCTAACTTGATGAGAGGGATACCGATGACAATTATCAGCAGCGCAGAAATCGGTCCCGTCTCCATTAATTCCGAGGCGCACGCGTAGTTCAATTCGAGGTCATTTGGAAGATTATCAAGACAACCCATATGATGTCTGCCGACAAAACGGCCCATAGACTATCTCTTAGTGAAAGAGGCAATCATAGGATTTGTTCTAAGAACAACTTGGTCCGCTTGTGCTGCGGGTTGTCGAAGAACTCGGCCGGGGTGTTCTGCTCGACTAACTCTCCCTCGTCGAATAGAATGACTCGGTCTGCGACTGCCATTGCGAAGCCCATCTCGTGGGTCACGACAATCATCGTGACATCTTCCTTCGCGAGATCAATCATAACGTCTAGGACCTCTTTGATCATCTCCGGGTCGAGAGCTGAGGTCGGCTCGTCGAACAGCATGATCTTCGGGTCCATCGCCAGAGCACGGGCGATAGCAACTCTCTGCTGCTGCCCACCAGATAATCCACTCGGATATTTGTAGGCCTGCTCAGGAATGCCGACCTTCTCGAGTAGTGCCATCGCCTTATCCTCAGCTTCTCTCTTTGGCATTCCCTTGACCTTCATCGGGGCTAGGGTGATGTTTTCCATTATGGTGAGGTGCGGGAAGAGATTGAACTGCTGGAATACGAAACCGATTTCGGCCCTGATGTACTTCATGTCAGCCACTGTCGTGTCATCGTCCACGGTTATGCCGTCGATGACAACAGTGCCGCCGCTATGTGGTTGCAGGCGATTGAGCGTCCTGATGTAAGTCGACTTGCCTGAACCTGAAGGACCCAAGATGACGATAATCTCGCCCTTCTTCACGCTGATGTCTATTCCCTTCAATGCCCAAAAATCTCCAAAGTTTACTTTCACTCCTTTGGTATCAATAATATTCTCATCATAGTTGGTTCCCGGTTTATCATCCGTATCGTATTCACTCATGCTGCTTCTCCTCCTCCTTCTCTGACCAGTCCAAGGCCCTTCTCAATCTTCATCGAGACTCTGGAAAGACACTACACTGCTGTTCATCATCAACATACTAGACTTCTTCAAACTGGCCAAGGACCTGCCTGCTACAGACTTGCGTTTCCTCGGTAACTTCCTAGAGCCGCTATACGTCACCGCCCTAGTCTTCTGGGTGTTC
>JAAZXI010000017.1 GCA_014240285.1 Methanobacteriota archaeon | reverse complement strand
CCTTCCCCGACCTCTGGTCGTTCCCAGGTGGTGGCATCAGCAGGGTCGACAGGGCTGTAGCCGAATCTCATCCAGAGTGGCTCTCCGAGAGAGGGGGGGATCGGGTCTCTGCTTTTGCACTACTAAGAGAGATGGTCGAGGAGTTGGGTGTCGCACCTGACGGTAGCGGCGGTTTCTGCGAGGTTGGTGCCGAAGTCAGGGAACTGGTCTGTAGCGACAAGTCGGGCTGGCTGGAGTCAATGGAGTCAGGAAAACTGACTGCTGACGGTTTCCACTGCGAGATAATCACCGAGCGAATCACACCTCCTCAGGCACCCGCTCGCTTCCATAACCTGTTCTTCCACGTTCCGACTGGTGACCCCGGCGTCACTCCGACATTTCCCCCGGGCCGCTCGGAGTTCGACGAGTTCCGATGGTGGAGACCTGCTGACCTGATTGCTTCGTGGGAAGGCAACGAATTACGGCTACCGCCTCCAATAGTAACACTCGCACGCGACTTGGTCGAGGCCATAGAGCGCGAGGGCGATCTGCAGTCAGCGTGCGACGTCCTAGCGGCCGACCCGCCCTCTGGCCCACACAGATTCGAGTACGGTCCGGGTGTCGAATGCATACTGATTCGAACCACCACGCTGCCCCCGGCTACCCACACCAACTGCTACATCTTGGGAGAGAGGGGAGGGGAGCGCGTCATTGTCGATCCCGCATCTAGGGACGAGGACGGTTTTGAGGAATTGGCCCTCAAGGTGCAGGAGATACATGATGACGGGAGCTCCATCACGGCCACTATCTTCACCCACAGGCACCCCGACCACGTAGGGGATTTGGCGCGCATCTCGGAAATCTACCAAGCCCCGATATGGGCCAGTCAGGAGACTCTAGAGTCAATCACCCACTGTGACACTGACCGCGTGCTCAGCGAGGGTAACTCGTTCGTGCTTGAGGGACCGAGCGGAGGTGTCCGCTGGGATGTAATCGAGAGTCCAGGGCACTGTCCCGGTCAAGTCTGCCTTGTCGGCGAGGCCGGCGTAGTGTCGGCGGACAACTGCTCGACCGTTGGTACCATTCTGGTGCCTTCGGGCGAGGGCGACATGGGTGCTTACATCTCTGGTCTCGAAAGGATTCGTGCTCTGAAACCCAAAGTCCTCTTCCCTGGCCACGGGCCTCTTGTTGCTAATCCAGAGAGGCTGCTGACACACTATATCGAGCACCGCAAGGCGAGGCATCAGAAAGTTCTGGAGGCAGTCAGGGCAGGGAACTCAGACATCCCCAGCATCGCCATTGCCGCCTACTCAGATAGCCCGGGCGCGCACCCCCTATTGGCACAAGACCAAGCACTGTCTCACCTAAAGGAACTACAGAGATCCGGTGACGTGAAACACGATGATACTGGATACGCAGCAACCTAGGCCGGGTCAAGATTGAAACACGCCCGGCTACAGCGCACAATGAAACTGAGGTCTTGCAATGGCTAAAGATAGTCGATGGTGGAAGAGAGACGAGGATTCTGACTCCTCCAAGGAAGACGTCGAGGATATGCTGAACGAGGCTGAGGCCAAGCGTATCCAACGCGAAGAGGAGTTGGCAGAGGCTGAGCACCGAGAAAAAATGGCGGAATTTACGGATCCCGCACCCAGCTCTATGAAAGAGTCGAAATCTGGTGATGGCTCCCCGGTGGAATTCACCGGACAGAGACTCGTACTGAAGCCCGATAGCAATGGGTGCTTCTACGTCACGGGGAGTATTGCAAATATCGCAAACTTGAGGTTCCTGGTGGACACCGGAGCGAGCTTCTGCTCGGTCCCGGAAAAGATTGGCGTTATTGATACAGTGAAGACGTTCAACCTGAAACGGGGAGAAGTAGTCGAGACCACGACAGCAGCTGGCCCGGGGATGGGATACAGGACTACTTTGCCTGACATAACAATTGGGCAGATGTCGATAAAAAACGTTGACGCGCTAATCAACCCCCTAAGGACGGGGGATTCTGAATACTGTATTCTCGGAATGACCTTCCTTGAGCACATTGACTGGGAACACGATGACGGCGTGCTGATTCTGAACCCGGATGGGGAGTCGGATGGCACCAAGGTATACGGCGGCTCCGGCTCTGAACACTGGCTCCTCGAGGACCCCGGTTACACTGTAGCAGCAATTGTACTCGCTCTCGGCCTCATTGCAACCGCATTCATGGGAGTAGCTGCTGCGGGAGCGGAGGATGAATGGGCGGAAACTGAAGCTGAAGTCCTTGAGAAATATCCAGGATGGGACTTGGTGGAGCATCAAGACTGCTACACGGATGATTGGGGAGATGAATACTGTGACTACTGGTACGACCTAGATTGCTGGGCCGACTTAGACGTCTCATACTCCGTTGACAATACCAGCTACTCCGCCGAGGTGGATCATTTTCCGATTAGAACTTACGACGATTACGAGGGTGCGGATGAAGACTGCTTGGATTACGTCGATAATACTATGCCAATAGGGAGTTTTGTTACACTGTACTACAATATTGAGGATCCTAGCGAAGTCCGAATTGATAGTGGAGATTCTTTCTTTCCTTTCTTTTTCTGTGGAGTGATTCAGTTCATCCTCTTGATTGTAGTTCTACTATTGGCCCGATTCGATGTAGGGACCGGAGGTAGCGTGACCTTCCAGGTGGGTGGTTTCAATGTGGGTGGCCGGTACTACGACGACCCGGGTTACTACGATCGGCCTTGGCACAGGAGACCATGGTTCCACCGCAGACGCCATTACTACCGTCATAGAAGCCACAGAAGAAGTTCTAGCAGAGTCACTAGGAGCTCTGGTGGCCGCAGGTCAGGTGGCGGTGGCAGGTCAGGTGGAGGCAGTTCCGGTGGTGGTGGCAGGTCCGGTGGTGGCGGTCGTGGCAGATGATTGCCCGACCCAAGCATGATATCCACCCATCTCCCTAGGCCAATTTGATGGAAGAAATGTGGAGCGGTGCGCCGCATCTCCCCGGGGCCAATGCTGAGGAACTTTTTGTTGAAGTCGCTCCGAATATTTCGGTAAGGGTCCTACGGTGGGCCCCTACCGATTCATCTGCAGCCTCTTTGGATCCTGCTGTGGTTGTTCCTGGCTGGGGGTCTGTCTTCGAGGGTTGGCGTCCACTTCTGACCGAATGGGTTTCTCGCCGTCCGATAGTCTACATTGAGACGCGTGAGAAGAAAAGTGCCCGAATCACTAGGAAGGTGAGGCGGGAGGACTTCGAGATGCGGCATCACGGTCACGATGTCGCCGCTGTTCTAGACAAACTTGGTATCGATTCAACTGAGGTTGACTGGTTCTCGTCGTCCCTAGGGGCGACCTTGCTAATCGAAGCATACCAAGGTGAGGTGCTTGGCGGCCGCTCTTCGATACTGCTCGCCCCGAACCCGGACTTTGAGTTCCCTCTCTGGGCGAGAATTCTGCTCAAAATGCCAATTCCTAGGTTCGTTCACCCCTCTCTGATGCGATTCACAGTTTGGCTGGTAGACCGTAGGACCAAAGAGGAGGGTCAGCGAATCAGATATCGCAGGGCTCTGCTCGCACAGGACCTGCAGAGGATGCTCCTCAGTGCGAGGGCAAACATCCGCTACCGACTCCCCGATGACCTATCGGCTATCCAAGTTCCTTGCGCTGTGATGACCGCTTCCTCGGACACCCTACACGACATTGACAAGGTTCACGGGATAGTAGAAAGAATACCAGATGCAGTACTGGTAGAGGTCCCAAGTAACCAGTATGCACACGAGGCTGGAGTCCTAGTTGAGATAGAGGAATTCCAGTCATCTATCGGGAATTAGGCCGATTTGACCAAGCGATTGCCTGATGAAGGGCAGTTGAGCCGGGCGGGTTGAGCAGTATGCGCGAGCAGTCCTCTTCCTTCGATGTCGCACGCATCGTGCGTGAGCTTTCCGAACTGATAGGGGCTCGTGCACGCAAGGCATACCAGCCGCACTACGAGCAGGTCGTCGTGCGTCTGAATCGGAAAGGGGTGCCGTCGACTGATCTAGTAATCGTCAGAGGTCGTCGCGTCTACACCTCTCAGCGTGACCGCCCGATGCCTTCGAAGCCTTCTCAGTTCGCCATGGTTCTGCGCAAGCATCTCAATAATTCACGTCTAATAGCAGTCGAACAGTTTGGCTTCGACAGGGTCATCGAACTGACCTTTGAGCATGGCGGTGGACGACTCAAGCTCGTCATCGAGCTATTCCGCGACGGCAACGTGATACTACTCGATGACAATGGGGTCATCATACAACCACTCACTCATGCCAAGTACGCCAGCCGCTCGTTGAAGCAAGGAGTTGCCTACGCTCCACCTCCCGAGACTGTCGATCCGCGTAATATGGACAGGTCAGCGCTCGATAACCTGCTAGACGGCAGCGGGCACGACCTAATCCGTACCCTCGCTGCCCGGGCCAATTTCGGTCGAATCTACGGCAGCACAGCATGCTCTATTGCTGGACTTGAGGAGAAAATGGATGCAAACGCGCTCGACTCCGGACAACGCGACGCTCTGGAAGAGGCCATACAGTCGATGCTCGTTGAACTGTCGGAAGGTGATGAGGCGATGATGTGGATGATCGATTCCGAGGCCATACAGACATGGGAGGCTGCCGATAACGAAGCCGACCGAGACACTGCCTCGTCTGGGATTACTGAAATTGCCCCAATCGACCTGTCATACACGGACAGCAGCACAATGACGAGAGTCGCATCGCTGTCTCTGGCCTACGACGCTGTCTTCGGCTCACACGACGCTGCTGCTTTCATACGCCGAGAGGAGGAGAAGTTGGTCGAAACTGGGGAGGACGTTGGAGCAAGGCAAGCGAAGTTGGACCGTCGGGCTGCGCAACAGAGCGCAGCCATAGACAGATTCCACGAGCGTGCGGCTATCACTCAGGAGCTGGGCAGGGCGATTCAGGGGAACTGGGAGCACGTGGATTCGCTGCTGACTCAGTTCAACGACGCCGTCGCCTCTGATGGCTGGCAGAGCGTCGGAGACAGAATCTACGACGTGCCCTGGATAGACAGTGCGGACCCAGCGAAACAGACCATAGTGGCCTATCTGCCGGACGAGGAAGGAGATCCAGGTGCTAGCATCACCCTCTATGTCTCCAAGACGGTGCACCAGAACGCCCAGCGCTACTTCGAGGAGGCCAGTACCCAGAAGAGTAAGGCCAAGGGCGCTCAAGCGGCTCTGGCCAGTACCAAGCAAGTTCGCGAGAAGGCCGAGAAGCGTGCTGCCAAGGACGCTGCTGCAGGTAGACTCAGGTCGAGGCAGCGCAGCAAGCGCTTCTGGTTCGAGAAGTATCGCTGGGCGATGCTTTCGGGGGGTCACCTGCTCATTGGGGGGAAAGACGCGAAGGGGAACGATGTCATAGCCCGAAAGCACCTGTCTTCCAACGACCTCTATTTCCACGCCGACCTGCACGGGGCGCCATCGTGCTCACTCAAGCTGAATGATGGCTTCGCGCCCAACCAGAACCCCTCCGAGGCCATTCCCGAGGGTGTGACCTCGCTTCAGATAGTCCAGAACCTGGCTGAGGGCGTAGAAGACGCCAGAGAATTGCCGGAATCGATGCATTCGGAGGCCGCGCAGGTCGCGGTCTGCTGGTCGAGGGCTTGGGGAAGCGGCGGCGCTGCGGCCACCGCCTTCCATGTTAGGCCGAGTCAGGTCTCGAAGACCACTGAAACTGGTGAGTCGTTAGCCAGGGGTTCCTTCGTCGTACGAGGACAACGCAACTGGCACCGCGATTTACCTCTGGAACTAGCCATTGGCATGGCAGTGGTGAATGGAGTCCCGATGCCGGTGTCAGGCACTCCTGCGACAATCTCAGAGAACTTCGAGAGATGGTGCAAGGTGATTCCAGGGAGGGAGAAGAAGGAGAATGTGGCCAATCGTATCTCCAAGGCGACCGGTCTGACCCAGGATGACCTGCTGTCTTGTCTACCTCCCGGTAACTGCTCGCTCGAGGACCACGGCCTGATTCAGTCCTGATTTTGAGCCCGCCACTCGGGCGAGGTAATAGCGTATAGGGCAGAGTCGACATAGTGGTCATACAGCCACTCTCTGTCCTTGGTGATGCCTTCGAGTCGCATTCCTAGTCGCTCAGCGATAGCGCGGCTGGCGAAGTTGTCGGTGGCTGCTTCGAGCACGAAGCGATGGAGTCCAAGATCATCAAAGCAGTGCTCCATTAGACGAACGCAACTACGAGTGGCAATTCCTTGTCCGGTGTGCTCCTCTGACAGCCAATATCCGACTCCGCATCCCCGGTTGCCGCGGTCTATCCAATTCAGGCTCATACTTCCGACTAACTCTCCGTTCATTCTGATGGAATAGAGGGCTCCGTCTCCTCTGTGATACTCCTCCAGAACTCCTCTGATGAAGGAGACTTCGTCTTCTACACTGTTGGTGCCGTCTAACCAAGGAAGCCACTCTCTGAGATAATTTCGATTGGCATCAACAACAGAGAACAACTCCTCTGCCTCGTCGAGCATAGTCTGACGAAGTTCTAGGCCCTCCTCGATTAGCAATACCGATTCAGGAAGGGAGGGCAAATCCGAAGGCGTCGGCCCGCCGCATCTGCCAGACATGGGATTTCGGCGTAGTTCGGGTGTTTAGAGGGTTCGGGTTCGGCGACAATGCTTCAAGCAGCGGCCATCAGGCGAGAGCATGGGAGAGGGAGGCTCGGGCAACTTGAGCTATGCTGAATACCTGCAATTGCATGAACTGCTGGAGCTGCAGGGAGATGATCGGGGCATCAGCTCGGACGAGATGCACTTCATCGTCGTCCACCAAACCTTCGAGCTTTGGTTCAAGCAGGTGATTCGCGAGCTCTCCGAGGCCCGCGATATCCTCGGCGGAGATCATGTCCCCGAGGACGATATTCCGCGAGCTGTTGATCACCTCGGCAGGACCACCGAGATCTTCCGGTTGATGGCGAACCAGTGGACTGTGCTAGAGACGCTCACACCACAAGGCTTCCTCGCCTTCCGTGACGGTCTTGGGTCGGCCTCAGGGTTCGAGTCTTTTCAGATGCGCGAGTTCGAAATTCTCCTTGGTCTCGATAACGACGACAGAGTAGGTGGGATGGACCCACTTTCCAGCTTCAGGAGAATGGCGGAGGGAGACGAGCGCAGTGCGGCCATGCTCGCACGGCTAGAGGATGCGGTGTCGAAGCCATCTCTCTGCGAGTCGATGATGAACTGGGTCGAACGAACCCCAATCATGGGATCTTCATACGGTAGCGAGGGCGATGCAGAGAATGTTAGAGCATACGTCGAGACCCATCTAGAGGCTCACAGAGCTATCTGTGAGGAGGCCGCCAAGAGGTCGGCGGGCTGGGGTGCAGGCGACCCGAGCAAGATGGCGTCTAGGATGACTGCTGCCCACGATGGAGCGATTTCCTTCCTGATGCCTGAGGGCGAGGTCAGCCGAGCCCGTGCTGGTCTGCTGTTCATCGAGTCCTATCGCGAACTTCCGCTACTGACTTGGCCTCGAACTCTGATTGATGCAATCGTAGAACTAGAGGAGTCGATGGTGAAGTGGAGGCATTCCCACGCGCGCATGGTCGAACGTATCATGGGAAGAAGAATCGGCACAGGAGGGACCAGTGGGGTTGACTATCTTGATGCGACCTCGCAGTATCGCATTTTCAAAGACCTGTGGGGAGTTAGGACGATACTGGTCAAGCCACAGAAGAGACCGGTTCTAAAGAACGCCGAGTTCTATGGCTACACCGCCGATTCATAATCGGTGGTACGACTCATCAATCGGACCATTGAAGGCTCTCTCGCCTCTCGAGCGTGTCATGCCGCAAGCAGTCATCTGCGCCTATGCCCGGACCCCCGTGGGCAAGCACCGTGGTGCTCTGTCCGGTTTCAGTGCCACCGAACTCGGCGCGCTGACTGTGAAGGAGCTGTTGCAACGAGCCGGCATCGATCCATCGAATGGCCTCGTCGACCAGGTCTACATGGGTCACGTCCTACAGACCGGTGTCGGACAAGCACCTGCTAGACAGGTGGCAGTCAACGCAGGCTTGCCAGTCAGCACCCCCTGCACCACCATCAACAAGGTCTGTGGTTCAAGTCTCAAAGCTGCCATGATAGCGGCTACAGAAATCAGTGCTGGCGTCTCAAGCCTCGTAGTGGCTGGCGGCATGGAATCAATGAGTAACGCCCCTCACTTCATCAGAGGCGCCAGACGCGGTGATGACATCTCCTACGCCTCGCTGGAGTCAGTGCTTGTGCACGACGGTCTGAAGGACGCATACACCGGAGAATCGATGGGTAACACCGGAGAGACAATCGCAGATGAGCACGGCATCACTAGAGAGCAATCCGACGCTTTCGCCGTGCGCTCGCACGCTCTAGCTAACAGGGCCTGGGAGGAAGGCTGGTTGGACAAGGAGGTGTTCGCAGTCGGTGATCTCGCGCGTGACGAGGGTATTCGCGGCGGCTCGACTATGGAATCTCTAGGTGGCCTAGCAGCTGTTTTCACAGAAGGTGGGCAGGTCACAGCGGGCAACTCCAGTCAGGTCTCAGACGGAGCCTCGGCGGTACTGATCGCTTCCGAGGAGGTTGCCGGGCAGCATGGTCTGCCTGTACTGGCGCGTATTGTCGGCTATGCCACCTCAGGCGTCGAGTCGCACCGGGTGATGTCCGCCCCTATCCCAACCGTTCACAAACTCCTCGAGCAGACCGGGATGAGTATGGATGACATTGACATCCTAGAGCACAACGAGGCCTTCGCAGCGGCCTCGTGCGCGATTCAGATGACTCTCGGAGCCTCCGAGGGTCGTTTCAATCCACATGGAGGCGCAGTGGCGATAGGTCATCCGCTAGGGGCCACCGGTACTCGCTGCCTGATGACTCTGGTGAACGCCCTAGAGCGCACCGGGGGGCGCCGCGGCATCGTGACGATATGTCTCGGCGGGGGCAACGCCGTTGCCATGATGGTAGAGCGTGATTGAAGGGATGATACGCCCCCTGAGGGGGCGACTAGTTTGTCATAGGCCTTATTTGGGGGTCGCTGGTCGCCCGGCCGATGGTAGAGCCCGCAAGACCCCACACACGCTTCGAGAAGGCGAGAATTATCGGCGCCAGAGCGCTTCAAATCAGCATGGGAGCTCCTCTCTTCGTAACCGAGGACGAACTGCGTCAACACTTCAGCGATGAGTTGATTCAGTTGTACGGTGTCGAAGAGGCACAGTGGAGGGTCGTTCTAGACCCCAACAAGATAGCGATGCTGGAGTACGAGCAGCATCGGATACCGATTGACGTAGACCCTCACACAGCGTGAGTTCGCATCGGTTCGGGCAAGTCTATTTGTCTGAACACTGAGGCTCTCTCACAGGGGAGATTTTAGTTGCTCGACGAGATTCAGGCCAAGCGGTTGACTGGCGCTTTGGTGATAGTCACCTTCCTCGTCATCGCCCTCGGCGGTGTGATTCGAATCTACGACGCTGGGGAATCATGTCCGGACTGGCCGACCTGCTTTGGCACAATTGGTTTTGACGTCTCGGAGGCCGAGCAAGAGGCATGGTATGAGGCCAATCCCGACGAGATTGACTCAAGAGGGAGTGGTCATCGTTACACGATTTTTCAGATATTCACAGAGTGGGCACACCGGCTGCTCGCAGGGGTCGTCCTAGGGCCCCTGGTGCTCCTCAATTGGCTGATAGTAAGGCGTGACGAGGGACTCGGCTCCGAGGCCCGACTGGCCTCCAGCGTGGCTGTGGCCCTGATAGTATGGCAGGGGGCGGTGGGATGGCTGACGGTCAGAATGGACAACGAGCACTGGAGTGTCGCCCTGCATCTGGGCTCGGCGCTCGCATTCATGCTCAGTCTAATCTGGCTCTGGCTAGCGATATCGAGGGATCGAGGAGATTTGTCTTACTGGATCGACTTCGAGTCTGTTGACGATAAGTGGGCTAATCGGCTTTTGGGCCTCTCCGCCGCTGTTCTATTCACCCTGTTCTCGGGCGCCTTCGTCTCGACTACAGGAGGGGCTAACACCGGTTGTGGGGTCGGAGGGTTGTATGACTCGTGGCCTCTGTGCCGTGGCGAACTGTTGCCCTCGATACATGACTGGGTACTGCAGTCTCAGATCATCCATAGATGGATGGTAGTTGGGGTCGCAGCCAGTCTGCTAGGGGCATCATGGTTGGCCTGGAAGGAATTCGGTTCGGACAGTGTGTTGTGTAAGTGGTTCTGGGGGTCGACCGCCCTGTATCTGGTAAACATCGGCATCGGAGCCTCGTACATCCTGTCATGGGACGTCAACGATGATTACACCGAGTCTCTCTCGCTAATCCATCTGCTTGTAGCCTCACTCTCTTTCATCGTCCTATCTACTGCTTGGATGGGAACGACGATGGCGCTTGTAGAGGAGGAAGACGATGAGTAATCTGAGACCATACTTCTCTCTGACCAAGCCACGAGTGGTCGTGCTTCTGCAGATTACCGCGTTGTGCTCAGTGCTGGTGCACGACCAGCTCGGTGGCGGACTAGATGCAAACACAGCGCGGACAATGCTGGTGGTATTCGTAGGAGGATACCTGAGCGCTGGGGGCGCCAACGCGATCAACATGTGGTATGACAGGGACATCGATCCGCTGATGACGCGCACAAAGAATCGCCCTGTGCCTGCGGGTGAGGTCTCGGCCAACGCCGCTCTGACATTCGGAATCGCCCTGTCACTACTCGGGGTTTCTTGGTTCGCGCTACTGGCTAACACAGTGGCCGCATTCTGGTCGGCTTTCAGTATCCTGTTCTACGTATTCATCTACAGCATATGGCTGAAGCGTACAACACCACAGAACATAGTCATCGGCGGTATCGCCGGTTCGACCCCACCCGTAATAGGCTGGGCGGCAGCCGAAGATGGGCTTACAATAGCGACTGGCTCGGGACGGGCCCTGATAGAGTCGCTCATCGATCTGGGTGGTCTGATGCCGTGGTTCATGTTCCTGCTAATCTTCCTGTGGACTCCCCCTCATTTCTGGGCTCTAGCACTGTACCGCTCTGAGGAGTACGGCGCCGTTGGGGTCCCGATGATGCCGAACGTCAAGGGCGAAGAGAGGACGATTCGCGAGATGAAGGCTTACGCCGCGCTTCTGGTAATCCTGTCAGTAGCTGCTCCCATGTGCTACGGCAGCATAGACGGGGATGACACCATCTACCACGTCCTCGGCTGGACGGTGATTGGATTGAGCATCTGGTACGCCAGCACTGTGTGGAGAGTGGATTTGGACGAGCAACGCGACCCCACTGGGAGGATACCGACGGCTGCTCGCTCCTTCTTCGCCTCCATGCTCTACCTAGCCCTGATGTTCATAGTTCTAGTCACGGCCAGTTTCGGGATACTGGGAGCCGTATTGGGGGCCGCTCTGGCTGTAACGGCGATGCTTCGTAGTGAGAACCGGGCTAGGGCCTGAGAACCCGATGGCTTCAAACACCGAGTGCACCATCGCGCTGCGTCGTAAAGCGAGGTGGGGCGATGGATGAGCAGGACCTAATTTACGATTGGAACGCGATAGATTACGAAATTGGGCGTAATGCGTCGAATCATCCGCATGAGTTGTGGTTCGATGATGAGACCCTGCGCGACGGTCTACAGAGTCCGAGTGCTCGCAACCCCACCATCGAACAGAAGATTGAGTTGATTGATTTCATGGAGGCCCTTGGCATCCAAAAAGCCGATCTTGGGCTTCCCGGCGCTGGCCCTTTCCATGTCGGCCACATCGACGCGATGCTCACTCACATGGGCGAGAACGATTACTCGCTGCGCCCCGGTTGCGCTGTTCGCACTGTTGTGAGTGACATCGAGCCCCTAGTGGAGCTCCAGGCCAAGCACGAGCGACAGATACAGGCTAGCGCCTTCCTTGGAACCAGTCCGATTCGTCAGTATGCTGAGGGATGGACGATGGAGAAGATTATCTCGACGGCCGAGAAGGCGGTGTCGTTCGCTATCGACAACGACATCCCTGTGATGTTTGTCACTGAAGATACTACACGCAGCAAACCAGAGGATATCAAAGCCGTATACACCAGAGCACTGGAACTCGGAGCAGACCGAATCTGCGTATGCGACACTTGCGGGCACGTTACCCCCAACGGAGTCCGCAAGTTGCTCTCGTTCATCCAAAACGAGGTTATTCCCGACGCTGGTGTGAAGCGTCGCGATATCGAGGTCAACTGGCACGGACATCAGGACCGAGGACTTGGGGTCGCCAACAACCTCGCTGCCTACGAGGCCGGAGCCGATGTTATCCATGGAACTGCCCTCGGGGTGGGCGAAAGGGCCGGTAACGCCCCACTCGACCAGACGCTTGTCAATCTCAGCCTTATGGGGGTGATTAGCAATGACCTGACCGCCCTGAACGAGTACATGCGCAAGGCGCATGAATACGTCGAGGTTGCTCTGCCTCGCAACTACCCTGTGTTCGGCGAGGACGCTTTCGAGACTGGGACGGGCGTGCACGCGTCCGCTGTGGTCAAGGCGATGAAGAAGGGCGATCACTGGCTCGCAGACCGCGTGTACTCTGGAGTGCCGGCTGCTGACTACGGGTTGCAGCAGGTAATCCGGATAGGCCACATGAGTGGTCGCTCCAACATCATCTGGTGGCTGCAGCAGAACGGTTACGAAGCTACTGACGAACTGGTATCGCACATGTTCGAGGTGGCCAAGGTACAGCGCAGAATGATGACTGATAAAGAGGTCCATGCAGCAATCTCAGAGTTCTCTCAGTCATGAAGCACGGGCTTCACGCTACAGACGAATGGCTAAATGTCGAATGTGTTCGAGTTCGGCCATGCGCACGGCGCTAGCGGTCCTCATCATCCTCCTATTCGCCCCCTTTGCGGGCGTTGTTACAGGCAGTGCGGGGCAGCCGGTTGATCTCGGAATAGAGGGTGACGAGATACTGCCGACATACTCGCGTGCTGTGCAATTGGCCTTCGAGAGAGCGGGGGACATGAGTGGTTACTCGGAGCAGGACTTGGCAGGGGCCAATGAGTGGCTCGTGGTCACGAGAGTCCCCCTCGACAAGCATCAGTGGACCAAGGCAGCTCCTGCATCGAGCGAGCTAGCACCGATTCTGCGAGGGGCCTATATCTGGAACTTTGAGTCCCCTATAGAATCAATACCACTACTACAGCAGTCCCTCGAATTGGGTGAGATTGAGTCATTTTCACCGCTGGTGGAGAAGCAGCAGCACGCGCGCCTTGCGCCCAACGACACGGAGTTCGACGCGCAATGGCATCTAGAGAACACCGGCCAAACCAGCGGTTTGGCCGGAGAGGATGTCAATGTCACCGGCACCTGGGACACCTACACGGGATCAGGAGTTGTAATCAGTGTAGTAGATGATGGGCTTGACCACTCCCACAGCGACCTCAGCCCTCACTATTCCTCACAGTTTTCATACGACTGGTGTGACGATGATGGCGATCCCATGCCCTCTAATTGGAATGGTCACGGCACCGCGGTGGCCGGGGTGGCTGCTGCAGTCGGTGACAACTCGCTAGACGTCACCGGCGTCGCCTTCAACGCAACTATAGCTGGATCGACTCTAATCGCGTGCTCGACTGGAGATTCAATGGAAGCCGAGGCATTGAGTCACATGAATGAGGACATAGACATCTACACCAATTCATGGGGTCCGGCCGATGACGGTCAGACCCTCGAAGCCCCTGGTCCGCTGACGCTGGCAGCCTTCGAGAGTGATGCTTACAGCGGGCGAGATGGTTTGGGTAACCTAATCACATGGGCTGCAGGCAACGGACTGGGCTCAAACGACGACTCGAACTACGACGGTTATGCCAACAGTCGCTTCACCATCGCCGTCACCGCGATTAATCACAACGGTGAACAATCAAACTACGCCGAACCAGGGGCTAACATACTCGTCGCAGCGCACTCCAACGGTGACGGTGAGGGCATAACCACGACCGACATCACTGGTTCGGGTGGCTACAGCAACGGCAACGTGACTCACACCTTCGGTGGCACCTCGAGCGCCACCCCTCTCGCTGCAGGAGTAATTGCACTGGTTCTCGATGCTAATGAGAACCTGACTTGGAGGGATGTGCAACACGTTCTAGTCAACAGCGCGCGTATGAACGACGCCAGCGATCCATCGTGGGCAGTCAACGGCGCCGGTCACGACGTCTCACACAAGTATGGATTCGGAGTGGTTGACGCCGGGGCAGCGGTAGCAGTGGCTGAGAGCTGGGTGAATGTGGACGAGGAATTCAATTCCACCTATGGGCCCTATACACTAGATACTGACATTCCAGATGGAAACGCCTCATGGTCTGAATACACGACCGTTGTGACCGACGAGTACTCTCTAGAGAGCGTTGACCTAGTCGTCGACATCACTCACGCATACCGAGGAGACTTGGACATCGTGTTGGTTTCGCCTTCAGGTACGGAATCTTGGCTTGCCGAGTCACGCAGCGATAACGGCAACGACTACTCTGACTGGATGTTCAGCACGGTGAGGCACTGGGACGAATCTTCTCTGGGTACTTGGACGCTGAAGGTACGAGACTCTTCCACTGGCGATAACGGGACTCTTAACTCCTGGGAATTGATACTACACGGCGTCGACGCGGACTATGATCACGACAACGACGGGCTAAGCGACGAGAACGAGACGCTGCTCTACGGAACTGATCCATATGACGCTGACAGTGACGACGATGGGCTGAGCGACTACGACGAGGTGATTGTATACGGGACCAATCCGTTGGCCATCGACTCTGACACGGATGGACTGACAGATTACGCCGAAGTCATGAACACCGGCACCGACCCACTAGACTCGGACACCGATGACGACGGTTTGTCAGACGGAGCGGAGTTGAACTACTGGTCCAGTGACCCACTAGTCTACGACCCGGATGATGATTCGGATCTGTTCTACCACTTCAACGACTGTAACGACACTAATCCAAACGTCAATCCGGGCAAACCGGAGTTGTTGAACGGCATCGACGACAACTGCGATGATAACATCGACGAGGGATACAACTTCACGGACAGAGACAATGATGGGCTAAAGGATTGGAGCGAGTACCACATCCACGGCACGGACTACATGGACTCCGACACCGACGATGATGGGCTGGATGACGGTGAGGAAGTCAACACCTACGCCGCCCTCGGTTCAGACCCACTGGTGTACGACCCCGACGCGGATATGGACTCGTGGTATTGGTTCGAGGACTGCGACGACGAGGACGGCGACCGATACCCCGGCCACGTCGAGTTGCTCGATGACTTCGATAACGACTGCGACTTCTTGATTGACGAGGACTACTGGACCCTTGACACCGACAACGACGGACTTACCGACTACGACGAATACCACAACATCACCACCGACCACCTCGATGGGGACACCGACGACGACGGGCTGCCCGACGGCCTAGAGTACAACGAGTACTCGTCGATGGGGGCGGACCCATTGGTCCACGATGCTGACGCCGATTCCGACGGCTGGTACTGGTTCCAAGATTGCGAAGACGGGGACTTCGATCGGGCGCCCCTCAAACCCGAAGTACTCGATGGCAAGGACAACGACTGCGACGAAGTCGTCGACGAGGACTTCTTTAATCTCGACACTGACAACGACGGGCTGACTGACTTCGATGAGTTCCACAACATAACGACGAACCCCGAACTGGCAGACACCGACACTGATGGGATGTCGGACGGTCACGAGGTGATGGTCAGCGGTTCGGACCCAATGAAGTTCAACTTCGACCACGACGAGGACGGATTCTATGACTTCGAGGACTGCGAAGACCTAGTCGACACCATCAACCCTGCAGGAATTGAGGCTTGGAACGGTTGGGACGATGATTGCAACGATGTGGTCGATGACGGATTGAATAGGAAGAATCTGGTCACAACAACCCCAGACTTCCGTCAGGTGCACATGTGGGACGCTGTCAACGAGAGTCTCGATTTCGCAATCGGCTCGATACCGAACAATGTTGTCGTCACGATTTCTTGGCAAATCGGCGATTACACGCTGATCGAGAATGTCAGCTCCGACGGCAGAGGCGTCTTCATCGAGCCCATCGACTGCAAAGCCAGAGACACGACCCTGACGATCTACTTGTGCAACCAAGGGAGCAGTCCGCAGCAGCTCACTGCGACCCTAGTCGACTCAGGCCAGACCACTATCTTCCTCTGGGACATAGACATGGATGTCTGGATAACGCCGGAGACGCTGTCAGAGAAGCTGCTCTCCTTCGTCACCTCTCCAACCGGGCTCGCTGCTTCCATCGTGCTGCTGCTGGCAGTGATTGGTGGTTGCATCTTCGCCGTAGGCAGGTTCTCACATAAGCGCAAGCTCAAGGACGCCTATCAGGCGTACAATCTGAAACCAGAGAAGTTCACACTCTCGACGGAGTTCCTAGACTACGATCTTCCCTCTGCTCCCGACCTGAATGCGCTGACGGGGCAACAGAACACTCCTGTTGTACTGCCGTCTGCCCCAGTAGTTGAGGATGAGAACGAGATACCTCGGGCACCTGAACTAGACTGACTAAGTCCAGTTTGGATCGGCCTCACC
Organism: Methanobacteriota archaeon; assembly: GCA_014240285.1. Lineage (GTDB taxonomy): Archaea > Thermoplasmatota > Poseidoniia > Poseidoniales > Thalassarchaeaceae > Thalassarchaeum. The sequence continues at coordinate 7,082 of JAAZXI010000017.1, read as the reverse complement.
AGCTTCATCGTCTGCCGGATCTTCCTCGTTGCGCCCCCACTCCGCGTCGGGCGAGCCACCGGACCACTCGCCAGCAACCGAGATGTCCTCGACATCTTCGTCCTCCCTCCAAGGGGGCTCACCGTCTGAGCCGCTGGTGACGAGGCATCCCTCCTGATCCAGTCGCTTGTTCAGAGTTCTTACGCCCCGGGTCACCGGTAAGAGATGTCCAATCGGTGTGCCCGCGTTGACGAACGGATGGGTCGCAGTCGAAATCAGCAACCCTCTGGTCGGAGAGAGGATGTCGTAGCTCTCACCAGGCCTCTCTGGATCTGTCACTGTGGCAACCGTCTCACCGTCCTCAATGAAACTGCCTGCTGGAGTCAAAACATCGAGTAAACCACCCTGGTCGGAGCGTATCCATACCGAGCCGGAGGCCAGTATCCTGAATCTGGGCCGGCTCGGGTAACCGGGAAGCACTTTGAGACTGCGGAGCACATTCAGCACCCCGTAGATAGCGACCTGTACGGATTCTGGATCAGCCTCGTTCGAACCGCCGCCCTCGTAGGTGATGGCCCCGATTCCAGCATCATTGGCAGTCTTGCGCAGAGAGCCCTTTGGACCCACGTTGTCGAGTATAGTCTCAATTCCGAATGCCCTAGCAATTCGATTGCTGAGGCGATCTGCCAAGTTGGCACGAATCTGTGGCATGTTGGTTCGACCAACAGCTGCAGTATGGAGATCGATTACATGATCGCTACCTGAGATAATCTTGTTCCACAGCCGGTGTGCCACTCTCGAGGTGGTGTTGCTATCGGGCTTTCCAGGGAAACTCCTGTTCAGGTCCCTACCATCTGCCATGTACCTGCTCTGGCGCCGATATCCAGGGAGGTTTACCACGGGGACAATTCGAAGTGTTCCGGCCATTGCTGCGGGGTCGATTGCTTTGTCCTCACCTAGGAAATTCGGCCCGCATAGGTAGGTCAGGGCCAGCGGCCCTACGAGTTCGTTGCCATGAAGGGCTCCAAGTATGGTGACCACGGGTCCGGGCCTTGCACCATGAACCACTGTAATAGGAATCGGCCATGACTCCCCAATGTCAACATCAAGCAGATCGAACTCAATCTGCCTCACGGTCCCTGGCCCGATTCTCTTCCTGAGAAAACTGTGATACTTCGGGCCGTCCTTCCTCGACCACCTCTTCGGAGTGCCCTGGGTGTCTTCGAGGGCCTTCTCTATCTCCTTGCGGCGACTCTGGGGAATCTGGTTGGCGACCTTCAGCGGCTGCGACCGCCTTCGCTTGGGTCTCGGAGCTGCTGCCTCGGCGGGGCCATCATCCTGTGAACCCATCTGCGTCTGTCACCGATTCACGGAAAAGGTCCCTCGATTAAGAGCATGCGTCGACCCTGCTCTAGGAATTTTCAATTCCTAGTGTGCCTTCGGCAAGCCGTATGGGGCAGGCGGGTCCGTCGGTACAGGAGGAGCACGCTCCAAACAGCATCTGCTTCGGCTGCGGGCCAGCCAACGAAAACGGCCTGAGGATTCGTTCATTCCGCAGTGAGAACGGGCTGGAGATGGAATTTTCTCCCAAAGACGAGCACCTGGCCTTCCCTGGCATGATCAATGGCGGAATAATCGGCACACTGCTAGACTGTCACGGCAACTGGACGGCGGCGATGGCCCTAATGGACCAATCTGGCGAGTCCGAACCGCCCTGCACAGTGACCGCATCTTACTCGATTAAACTCAGGAGGCCGACTCCCTACGGGGTCGCTCTGCAGATTAGCTCGGAGATCGGGGAAATCACAGAGGGTCGAGCGAAGGTGCGAATGATTTTGCGAGCAGATGACGAGGTATGCGCTACAGGGGAAGGTCTCTTCGTCGCCGTAAAGGAAGGTCATCCTGCCTTCCATCGCTGGAATTAGGGCCGTCTCCTCGGCATCCTTTAGAACGGCCGAATCGAAGACGTGTCGTGACCCAATCAGCAGGACCTCCCTCACGCAGGCTCGAAGACCTTGGGCTGGACGAGAGAATCGTGTCGATGCTGCGCGATGACTGGGGCATAGAGGAGCTGTTTCCGCCTCAGGCGGAGGCTCTGCCGCACGCCCTATCAGGTCGTAACGTCATGCTCACCATCCCAACCGCCAGCGGTAAATCGCTGGTAGCTCATCTGGCCATAGTCCACAGGCTGACCAGCGACCTTGAGGGCGCTCGCGCCCTGTATGTCGTGCCGCTGAAGGCTCTGGCCACTGAGAAGGTGGCCGAGTTGAGGGAGATTGCCTCCTCAGTTGGACTGCGCGTCGGGCTCGCCATCGGAGACAGGGGGAGTGAGACCGGGATGATTGAAGAGGCCGATATTCTCGTTTGCACCAGCGAGAAGCTGGATTCGCTCCTGCGGACCCGCTCCGAGCTGATGGACAGGGTTGGCATAGTCGTAAGCGACGAATTTCACTTGTTGCACGACCCAGGTCGTGGCCCGACTCTTGAGGTTCTGCTATCGCGCATCAGACACAAGAAGCCCGAAGCCCAAATCATCGCTCTATCTGCCACCGTCGGAAACGCCAAGGAGATGGCTGAATGGCTTGATTCAGAGCTGATTGTATCTGACTGGCGTCCCGTCACTCTGCGCTATGGAACCTTGACAGGACTGGATGCTAGGGTGCACCGAGTAGATGGAACTGGAGAAGAGTTGCCTCCTGAGTCTCGCGAGTTGGAAGGTAAAACCACGCGTCCGTTACAGGCGGCCCTCCAGGACACCATCCGAAGCGGCGGGCAACTCCTAGTCTTCGTGTCCTCACGCGCCTCAGCGCAGAAGGAGGCGCGCGAACTCGCCAAGCACATCCAACGTATGCTGGCCGAGGGCAGCCAAGATCTCGATGAGGGGATAGTTGAGAGGTGGGAGGGCATCGCTGACCGACTCGTCGGGAGTGGTGACTCATCTGCCACAGTGAACTCACTAGCGTCTTCTCTCAAGGGCGGTGTCGCCTTCCACCACGCAGGTCTGACCGGCAAACACCGCAGTATTGTTGAAGATTCGTTCAGAGGGGGTGACCTACTCTGCGTGGTCGCCACACCGACGCTTGCGCAGGGAGTCAACCTGCCCGCGCGAACGGTGGTGGTCAGGGACTACATGCGGTGGAGCACTGCGGCGGGCATGACCATGCCCCTTCCTGTCCTTGAGATCTTGCAGATGATGGGTAGGGCGGGCCGCCCTAGGTACGACGACGTCGGTGAGGCGTGGCTACTTGCCAAGAACCGTGACGAGGAATCTCATCTGGTGAATCTGTACCTGCACGGCGAGCCCGAGGAAGTGACCTCGAAACTCGCTAATCCGAATGCACTGAGGGCCGAGGAAGATCCTGCTCTGCTCACTCACGTCCTGTCAATGATTGCTACAGGAGGCACTGGCGACAGGGACGCCCTCGGGAAGTTCTTCTCCAAGACTTTTCTCGCAACCCAACTGGATCCGGAAACTCTGGCTGCGAGAATAGACGACGTAGTCAGCTGGCTCGCATCGAACGGGATGATTGACAGGCTTGGGGAATCAGACGAGGTGAGGGCTAGGATTCTCGAGGAGCCGTCTGTAGAGCAGCCAGAGGAGTGGGAAGACGAGTTGCCATCATGGGTTGGCTCGGCCTCCAAGGTGGCGGGTTTGGATGTCGCGACCGAGCCAATCAGGAGATACGATGAGAGCCCTCGTCGCGGCCCGCCCATCTTCGGCTTCCGCAAGGCCAGCGTGCATGATTCGTTCGAGGCTGAACCTCCTGAGTCGCCTTCAATGGCTTACAGCGCCACGCCTCTCGGTGATAGGGTCGCCCAGTTGTACCTCAATCCGATTTCCGGACGCATCATACGGGATGGACTGGGCAGAGCCATGGCCACTCTCACAGGTGAGGATGATTACAGACAGGTTTCGCCCCTTAGCCTCCTACATCTGGTATCATGCACCCCCGACTTCATGCCACTGTGGCCGAGAAAGGGAGACTACGATGCCATTCAAGCCGCTCTGCACGGTCATGAGAGGGAGTTCCTAGCCGAAGCGGTGGACCTCGACGAGGAACGTCGGATGAAGGGAGTTCTCGTACTACAATCGTGGACTGAGGAGGATCGTGTGGAGCGTATAGAGCGGGACTGGGGGGTACAGCCGGGGGACCTACGAGGACGCGTTGGACTGGCTGAGTGGCTGCTCTACGCCACTAGGAGGATTCTGGTTGAGGATGATGAGCTTGCTTCGATGGACAGTAACGCCCATCGCACCCTCGTGGAGGCAGTGGACGAGGTTCACCGAAGGGTACGGTACGGATGCAATGCAGACCTTCTCGGTCTAGTGGCCCTGCGCGGAGTCGGCAGGTCCAGAGCGAGGCAGATGGTGGATCTTCTAGGGGTCTCCAACGCCGCTGATGTGGCTTCTCTAACCGATCGAGACATGCAGAAATTGTCCGATCTGCGCGGATGGAGTCCCCAGCTCGTAGACGGGCTGGTCGCAACGGCTGGTCGAGCTGTCAGACGGGGTTCTCGATAGAGACCCTTCTTCAACGGGGGGCCATCGCGGCGCATGGACAAATCCGCTTCAATGCCATGGTTCCCTGCTTGGGGCATCGGATTCGCTGAGCCATTGGTTGAGGTCAGCGAGGCGGTCGCGCAGTTCAGTGAGTGGAGGCCGAGTGAGAGATGGTTGCTTCTGGCCTACGACGTCGCTTGCAGCGAGGTACGTTTGTGGACGGCTTGGACAGCCCTCAGGAGGTTGGAGGAGTCAGGTCGTATGGTGGCGAGGACCTGTGATGCCGAGTTCCTGAGGCTAATCTCAGGCACGCATCAGCTCAGTTCCGCCTTCGAGCGTGCCGGCATTAGCAGTGGTGATCAGTCGGCTTGGATAATCCACCTGCCGGAAACAGAAATCGGAGAGGAGTTCGGTCGGACGGAGATTCCACGCACTAGCTATCTGGATAACGAGATCGAAGCGACTAGACTTATGGAGCACCTTGGAGCGAGGCTGCTAGCCCGTAGACCTGTTCCAAACGAAGCGGGCTTACTGAGACTGGGTGTCATCGAGAGGGGGGACTCAATAGAGGCGACGCGGCAGGAGGATTCTTTTCTTCTCCACACCGCTCTCGCCGATATGTAGAATTGACCCCTGCGGGGTCAAACTCATAGGCGAGATGCCCGAGGGTTCCTCGGGGAAAATGGCGAAATTTCACGGCTTCAGGCACTGCGTCACCTGCAAGGTGAACTGTACTCCGAGTAACTTCGTGGACTTCGAGAGCAAGAGGTACTGCACCGCTTGCTGGATTGAGGACAACAATCCCGAGCATCCCGAGCTTGAGCAGATTAGGCAGCAAGTCATCAACTCGGCCGAGGAGTGGAAGTGTGCCAAGTGGAGTCGTCAAGAGGGGCCTCTACCAGATGGCCCGAGACCGGCTCGCAACTGAGGTGGTAGTTTGGGTTCTGACTTCATCACTGAGGATTTCGATGCCGCTCAGTGGGAGAACATTGAGCCCTATGCCAACGACCTTTTGAATCGCGAGCTGAACTGCTCCGGCTGCCTTGAAACTCTGATTAAGGACAGTTCGACTCTTGCCGAACATATCTCGGAGGCAGGGACGCTTCTGAGCATTGCAATGACATGCGACACCGAGAGCGAGGCCAAGCGCCATGCCTATCTAGACTTCATTGAGAATGTCCAGCCGAAGTTGTCGGAGTTCGGCGACGCATTCAACCGCAGACTTGCTGACCACCCTGCAGTCGGCGACCTACCGTCTCGCTACGACCTGATGATCAAGTGCATCCGGACCGATATCGAAACCTTTCGAGAGGAGAACATTCCCCTACAGATTGAGGAGGCCAAGTTAGAGACAGAGCACAGCACCATCACCGGAGCCATGACCGTGGAGTTTGAAGGTGAGGAGAAGACGCTTCCACAGATGGCCCTGTTCTTCGAGAACACCGATCGCAGCATCAGGGAAACTGCTTGGAGGACAGTCGTGGAGAGGATGAATCAGGACACGGAGAGGCTGTCCGAGATTTACGACGAATTGATTCGAATCCGGCATCGTATTGCGATAAACGCCGGATTCGATGATTACCGCTCCTACATCTTCGAGGCCAAGCACCGCTACGATTACTCCATGGACGACTGCCTTGAGTTTCACGACTCAATTGAGCGTGTCTGCGTGCCGATGATGCACGAAATCCAAGAGCGTAGGCGCGAGGCCCTTGGAGTTGCCACGTTGCGGCCGTGGGACGTCAGCGAGAAGAGCGGTGGTGGGGTGGACATCCACGAAAGGCCACCGCTGAGGCCCTTCGAGGATGTCGAGAGGCTAATCACCGGTTGCTCGAGCGTCTTCCACGACATGTCACCCGAGCTTGGGGGCATGTTCGACATGCTGCGAGAGAGAGAATCGCTCGACCTCGAGAGTAGGAAGGGCAAGGCACCGGGCGGCTATCAGGCTAATCTCGAGAAGACTAGGATACCATTCATCTTCATGAATGCGGCTGGCACTCATGACAACCTATCCACGATGCTGCACGAAGCCGGGCACGCGTTCCACTCGTGCTATAGCTCCGACTTGGATCTCATAGGGGAGCGTAACCCGCCTCTCGAGTTCGCAGAAGTAGCCTCGATGTCAATGGAGCTGATGAGTCAACCTCAGTGGGGCGTGTTCTACAGTGACGAGGATGCTCGCAGGGCCAAACTTGACGATCTTGAGAAAATCGTCTGCTTCTTACCGTGGATGTCTACAATAGACGCCTTCCAGCACTGGGTCTACGCCAATCCCGAACATACTCGCGAAGAAAGGTCCGAACACTGGCTGAAACTGAGGAGTAGATTTGGTCCAAGGACCGATTGGAGTGGTTTCGATGAGTTGAAGGAGACTTCGTGGCAGAGTCAACTTCACCTGTTCCAAGTGCCTTTCTATTACATCGAGTACGGAATAGCGCAACTCGGGGCCCTGCAAATGTGGCATCACCACCGCAGGGATACCGCGGACGGTCTCGCTCGCTATGCAAGAGCAATGAGACTGGGCAACACCAAGCCGCTCCCGGAGCTGTTCGGGGCCGCCGGGCTCGACCTCGGTTTCAGTGAGGAGCATGTCGCATCGCTG
>JAAZXI010000016.1 GCA_014240285.1 Methanobacteriota archaeon | reverse complement strand
ACGAATCTAGTGACCACGGTCTTGCCCGATCCGGGGACCCCATAGAGCAGCATGTTAGATGGGATGTGACCGTTCAGGGCATCGACCAGATTGCGTACCAACGACTCGACCTCGTGATCCCTGTGGGGCAGGGTGGAAGGCTCGAAGGCGTGGTCGAACGCACGCCTGTCGATGAAGAGACTGTCTTGGCCGAGAATCTTTTCGAAAATGTTTCCGTCCATTTTCTTTCACCTAGGTGCCATTCGCGCTTCCAGCCCTCCCTCTTACCCGGGTAGAGTAGGTGTCGGCTAACGCGGATTCTTAGCGAATATGTAAGAGGTAATAAGACTGTCCGAGAAGTTCGGAAACCCGCATGAATTATCCATCACCTTGAACCTCGGAATCATGACTCCGAAACATCCGCTTACGAACTTGTATTATTGTATACAGTGAGCCGTTTTTATCATTTATCTGTCAGTGTTTTTTTTACATCGAATTCATTCTTTCAACTGCTTCCTCATCTCCATCTCCCGTTCCCGGTAATCGAGCTCCTAGAGGCGCCCATCACAGCGTCATACATCACCATATTTGGACGAGGTCCGAGAGGAACGATACATACCAATATATAACAAGATAAATTTTTCACAAATTTCTTTGCAGAGATAGTTTGCCATCATCGCCTATACTCAGGTAGTCACCATCTTCGAGCTGGATAATCGATTCGGGCAGATCAGGTATTCTGAAACCCGCTTCTACTCCAGTGGCGCTAGCGAAGTTGTGAGTCACCAAGACCAGCGCGTGAGGGTGCCTCTGGACGAATGCGATTGCATCTGAGGGAGTGTGGTGGTTGGGGCTGTCCACGAAGTCGGGGATGCCCATCTCGAGCAGCACGACATCGGCATTTGGGGCCCGTTGCTCGATGCCTTCGCAAGGCCCCGAGTCTCCGCAGTGGAGGAGTCTGAATCCACTCGTGTGAACGAGTTCGTAGCCGTGTGGATCGGTCTCTGGAGTATGGCTCACTGGGAACCGCTCGAAACTCCAGTCTGTTCCTGGCAGTATACCCGATTCCGACTGTGACCAGTCGACCCCACTATCTAGGGCATCATCGAGGCTCCCTGGGAATCCCGTTCTGCACAAGCCACCGAGCAGTTCCCTGCCATCCGGTCTGGGGTGAACCCCTAGCGCATTCTCAGATTCTGGGTCCGAGATGTACTTCCTCTCGAGCAGTATGAATGGGAAGCCGAATGTATGGTCGGCGTGCCAGTGGGTGATTAGGAGGTGCTTGATATCAGCGGGCGAAACTCTAGCCTGCCGCAGTTGAACCAGCGCTGTTGGTGGCGCGTCTACCAACACGATACCGTCGAGCAGTGCGAGCGCGTGCATACGGCCGGTAGGCGAGAAGGCATTCCCTGTGCCGAGGAAATCAATGCGCGCCACGAACCGTGATGAGGGCATCATGACTTGACCTCATCGCCTTACCTCTTTCAGCGCTCACAGTACCTGTTCAGCATTTCTTCATAAACAGGTCTTGTTTCGCGGGGAGCGAGCATTCAGAGGAACTTGTCATGTCGGATTGGAGCGCGAAGAATCCATACTCCTCTAATCTGAATGAGAACTTTGTTCTCAATGGTGAGGGATCGCGCAAGGAGACTCGACACATTGTCTTCGATCTCGGTGACTCTGGTCTACAGTACAAAGCCGGCGATGCACTGGGGGTGATTCCCCGTTGCCCACCTGAACTGGTGGAGGAGATTCTGGCCATCTGTGGCTTCTCAGGTGAGGAAGAGGTCGAGACTCATTTAGGGACTTGCAGTTTGTACGAGGCCCTCACCGACCGGTATGAGATTCACAGAATTTCGAAGAAGTGGATTGAGGGGCTCGGGCCTAGACTGTCATCCGGAACAGGAAGTATTGAGATTCGAATCGTCCATCGGCAGCGAACATCGTCACAAGACGGCACCGTGGTGATGGACTGGAGGGGGAGCGGAGTTGAGGATGACATTCCAGACGACTATGTAGAGGTCGGTTCGGCCAGCGACCCCGCCGAAGTACTCTGGGGCGAACTGACAGAGGATCCTAAATCAATGGAGGACTACATCTGGTCGCGTGACTATATCGACGGTCTCGAAGATTTTGGTCACATCGGCTTCACTCCTCAGCAGCTCGTTGAGGGTATGGACAGGCTCAAGCCAAGACTCTACTCAATCGCCAGCAGTCCTGACTTCGAGCCTGGTACCGTCCACCTAACAGTCGCTATAGTCCGTTACAACCACAACGAGCGCGATCGGGCCGGACTTTGCACTGGTTTCATGGCGGACCGCTGCAAGGTCGCCGAAACCGAGATTGGCGTGTTCATGTCTCCGACGAGGTCTTTCGTCCTACCCGAGGACGGCTCAACAGATGCCATCATGGTAGGCCCCGGGACAGGAATCGCTCCATTCAGGGCCTTCCTGCAGCAACGCGAGATTGACGGCGCGAGCGGGCGCAACTGGTTGTTCTTCGGCGACTGGACTGAAGAAGGAGAGTACCTGTATCGCGAGGAGATGGAGATTTGGAAGGACAACGGCCTCATCGATCGCCATGATCTGGCCTGGTCGCGCGCGGGTCCAGAGAAGGTCTACGTCCAGCACCTGATGAAGCAGAACGGAGAGCAGATCTGGAACTGGATTGACGGTGGCGGATACTTCTACGTCTGCGGCGACAAGAATTACATGGCCAAAGACGTCCACACCACCCTAATCGAAATCTGCTCGGAGTTCGGCGACATGTCAGAAGATGAGGCCAAGGAATTCGTCGAGACCGGCCTGATGAAGACCGAGAAGCGATATCTCAGGGACGTCTACTGACCGTCACTGCTCCGCATTGCTCATACGGCGCATGCTAGGAGCGGTTCACCATGTTCCGGCGGGTGCTCATCGCCAATCGCGGCGAAATCGCACTTCGAATACTCCGCTCGCTACGTTCGTTGGGAGTCGAGGCCGTGGTCACTCATGGGCGCGACGACAGACTTACTCTCCCAGTCAGATTGGCCGATGAGGGAGTGTTCATCGCGCGCGATGATCCACTGGCTTCCTACCTTGACATCGAAGCTGTCGTCTCCGCTGCCAAGGAAGTTGGTGCAGATGCAGTGCATCCTGGATACGGGTTCCTAGCCGAGAACCCCGCTCTGGCGGAGAGGTTAGCCGAGGAGGGCATAACCTTCATTGGGCCAAGCCCCGAAGTCCTCAGACTGCTTGGAGACAAGATATCTGCTAGAGACGCGATGGTGAGGGCGGGCCTGCCCGTCGCGCAAGGATCTGGTAAGCCGATAGCGAACGAGGAGGACGCTCGGGCTATGGCCGATGACATCGGCTATCCGGTGATGATTAAGGCAGCAGCCGGAGGAGGGGGGATAGGGATGCAGATTGTAGAGTCGGCCGACGATTTCGAAACTGCTCTGAGGCTTTGTCAGGGTCGCGCACTGTCGGCCTTCGGGGATGATAGAGTATTTGTGGAAAAATACATCGAAGGGGCTCAGCACATTGAATTTCAAGTGCTCGGTGACGGTTCCAAGGCCATTCACTTCGGCGAGAGGTTCTGCTCCATACAGCGGAGGCATCAGAAGATTATCGAGGAGGGGCCTTGGTTGTCTGACGAAGTACGCGAGGAGCTCGGTGCCAAGGTTGTAGCCGGCGCAGAGGCGGTGGGCTACAAGGGATTAGCCACCTTCGAGTTTCTTCGAGACGCCGATGGTGAGTTCTACTTCCTCGAGGTAAATCCGAGGGTGCAGGTCGAGCACACGGTCACAGAGATGATTGCCGGTGTCGACCTAGTTTCTCTTGGAATCAGAGTGGCGGCAGGAGAAGCACTGCCCATCACACAGTCTGAGGTCAGGATCTCTGGCCATGCCATCCAGACTAGGATAAACGCGGAGAACCCGTTCACCCTCGACCCTTCCCCTGGGCGCATCTGGGAGTGCCACTGGCCCGGCGGTCCGGGCGTGCGCGTGGACACACATGCGCACACGGGGTATGATATGCCACCCTCTTTCGACTCTCTGTTAGCTAAGGTGATTGTTTGGGCGCCCACCCGCAACGAAGCCATAGCCAAGATGGATTCTGCTCTAGCAGAGACGCTGATAATAGGGGTCGACACCCTGATACCGCTTCACCGTGCGATTCTCAATGAGACTGACTTCCGAAATAGAGAAGTCACAATCAGGTATCTCGACGAGCACCCGGGACTGCTGGATGGAGCGTGATTGCGTGGAGATGGTGATTGTCGGAAGCATCGGTTTCGATGACATCGACACCCCTGAGGCGAGTGGCTCTGATCTTCTCGGAGGTGCCGCCACCCACGCCGGCCTAGCTTCGGGATTCCACCTTCCTCTGACACCGCGCAAGCCTCCAAGAATCGGACTGGTCAGCGCGGTCGGTACTGACTTCCCAGAGGGAGCTCAAGAGATACTCGAGGAATCAGGACTGAATCTCGCAGGAGTGGTTCGCAGGGACGGGCGCACGTTTCGCTGGGCGGGACGTTACGAGGGCTCTATGGAAGAAGTGCAGACCATATCTACGGAGGTCAACGTGCTCGAGGATTTCAGGCCCGAGGTGCCGCCGTCGTGGCGTTCCCCCGAGGTCCTGCTCTGCGCCAACACGCACCCGCGCACCCAGGTTTCAGTACTCGATCAGTGCCCGGGTGCGGTGGTAACTGCCCTAGATACGTTCATGCTTTGGATTAACACAGAGTTCGAGTTACTGTCGGAAGCCCTGCGCAAGGTGGACATGGCCATTCTCAACGAGGAGGAGGTGTGCTCGCTCGCCGGCGAGGAGGTGCTTCATCGTGCAGTCGAGGCGATTCGCTCGGGCACAGCGCTGTATGGGGGCATGGAGGCCGGCCCCGGTCCTCGGAGCATGGTCATCAAGCGCGGGGGAAGCGGCTCAGTCGCCTACCTGCCCTGCGGCACAATCACCCTACCCGCCTTTCCAACTGACGATCTGGTCGACCCTACTGGGGCCGGTGACTCGTTCGCCGGGGCCTTGATGGCCAACATAGCCGGCAGGAAGGGCGCCTTGAACCAGACAGAGACCATGCGTAACGCGCTGGTCCACGCAACAGTGACCGCGTCTTTCACCATAGAGGGGCTCGGAGCTTCTACCCTTTACAGTCTCGAGAGAGGAAGGTACCATGCGAGGGTGGACAAGTACCGGAGAATGGTCGGTCTGTGATTACTCTAGTCGCCTGATTCCAGGAAGCTGGTGCGAGTCGCCCTTGGACGAAGTTCTCCTTAGTTGCGAGAACCTGAGTCCACCTTCCTGATCAGGAAGTTCAGTGGCCCCGTGCTCCTCTCCACTCGATACCCTATTCACAAGCTGGTCCAATGCGTCCTGTGCGGAATGGGGATGGGGTACCTGTGACTCTCTTGCTCTGCCAGCCACATCCGCCTGATGATCCTGGTCACTGCGAAGACGAATATGCTGTGAGGACTGGAACCTAGCTCCAGACTGCACTTCCCCTCCGTCCCCGTCCCCGTATTCGGAAGCGTAAGAGTCGGCCATTCTGTCAGCCGAGGAGGTTGCCGAACTTAGGAGAGCGCCGATCCAACTGGGTCTTCTGCGGGACGCTTTCCTCCTACTAGTCTTGACTCTGCCCGAACTCATCGAGCTGGCGATTCTAGATAGCCCCGGGAATTCCTCGAGACTCGGGGCATCAAGAGCGGGCGAGGCAGTCTCACCGCTCGTCAACAACGCCTGCTTTGCTCGTGCCTGTTTGACGACACCGGGCCGACATTCCTCCCGTATCGCTGCCTCGGTAGGGTCCGGCAGACCAGGTCCGGCGTAGGGGCCCGGAGTCCCGAACCTGTCCTGTGCCCGTCTAATCATTTGCGAGCTGGTCGGCCTACGTTCAGGGGCAGGCGGGCCTGCAGCGTTGATGTAGTTCTCAGTAGGGGTGTAATTTGCAGCAGGTGTGAAGGAGCTTGTGGGAGGAGGAGTCGTAGGTGGAGTCGTAGGTGGAGCGTAATTGGTCGCAGGCTCAGCATCAAAGATACCGCCCTCGCCGAACATGTCCATACCGACAGCAGCCTCACCCAACGCCGAGTCTATCCTACTACCAACCGGCTTCTCCTCGTACCACGATGGAGCCTCATCCTTCCCCCACGCCCTCTCGTAAGCCGAACGAGCATCCTCCTGGGGAGGGGGGGACGGCTCGTAACTTGGGGCCGATTCCGTATGAACCTCGTCTTCCCAAGGGAAGAGTGACTCTACTTCAGCCATCGCAGGTTCTGGGGTAGGGGGTGGCAGTGGGGCTGCGAAATCAGTGAACAACATCTCGTTTTCCGGTTCCGGCTCAGCAGCCAACAGCAACTCAGCCTCAGGGGCGGCCAGCAGTCCACTCACTTCAGGTAGCCCACCTCCGGCGTCTCTGAAAGCAGGGTATGTCGGCAGTTCCGCATCGATGTGCTCAAGCCCCTTGCGGGCTTCATCTATCGAACTGCCGTGGCGGACTCTATCGACCATCAGACACAGTCTGAGCAGTATTCCCTCACTACCAGATATGATGTGACGGTCCCCTGCCTCAGTCTCGATGGCAAGGACTGAGATCCTGGATAGCACGTATCCCAGAAGTGTAAGAGACCCGCCTGCCATCGCCACCATGGCGTATGGCGGCATCAGGACACTCATACCAAGGTAAATCGCCAGCAGACCGATGGGAACAGTGCCTGAGGGAAACATCGGGACCTTCATGTGACGCATTCTTGAGATAGAACCCAGAGATAGTCGGATGCCATGTCCGTCAAATCTTTCCAGCGTCAGCTGACGCTTGGTAAGAACCGCTACGAACCTACCTCCAGACCCGACCAGACTCAGATTGCCGAACAGTTCCGACTTCTCCTCATCTCGGTCGGGCGTTAGCCCGACTGAATACATCCCAATACGTCAGCAACTCCGATTGGCTATAACTGCTCGGGGCACTGAGTACTCGCGCGCGCCCCTTACGCGCACGAGAGACTCAAGCCGGAGTCATTTCTGAGGCTATACCCATAATACGCATCGGCACAGCATCGAGATGTACTATCAATATGGGCTCAGCACCTCGTTTTCTCAGTAAAAGAGGGGACTCCCAGTCAATCAATATCGATCCTCCCTCAACCTCTCTGACTCTTCCGACATTGAACTGCAGATCGACGGCAGCGTGGACTACATCACCCAGTGATAATCCACGCTTCTGAAACGGAGCCTCGATTAATCTGAAACGGGACGACTCATGACTTTCTATGGCATCCGAATCCTGATGTATTATCATGCAGCCCTTGTGGAGAGAATCTTCCTTGAGGTTCCGCAATGCTAGACCGACCCTGTCACCTGTAACCGCAGTGTCCACATCATCGTCCATCACTTGCAGACTTCTGACTATGCCGAATTCTCCTGCGGGATGAGATTCGATGGTATCGTGCTTGTTGACTGAACCGGACTGTACGTATCCAATACCTACCAGCCCAATTCCTCGAACGACGAAGTGTTGATCGATAGGAATCACCAGTGCCTCTGAAACCGAGTTTCTCTCAACATTCAAGAAATTGAGTAGAGTCTCTCTGAGATTGTGAGAATCAGGTGCCCCTTCCAAGACGGTCCAGGGCAAACCCGCTTGGGACAAAATCACCCTGACCTGATCGGGATCCACCCAACCTCCGTCTTCTGGATTGATGACCACTATCCCATCTGTAATGCCCGCGCATCCGAAGGATACCAAGACCTCCCCAAGAGCAGCATCCACTTTAGTAATCTCGACCAACCCTGCCTTGGCGACATTCAACACCGATAACAACGGGCGAATACTATCGGGGAACTTGAGGGGACGGAGCAAGGAGATGATGCGAGTTTCGTCCTCAACCACCTCCTTGTACACATACGATTCGATATCGCGAACATCTCCAAGCTTGGCGATGCTTCGAGCCAATTCTTCCGAACCAACGAATCCAACGTTGAGGACAGGCATGCGCCCGCGACCGGACTGACCTTGTTGAACCGAACGGTTGCGACCATCATCCCATGGCGTCGCGGGCGGCTTGAGCCCTATTCCAGAGCTCTTTCTCCTCATTAGTCACAGGCGAGAACTGCGGAATCCCGGTCGGCCGCATATCTGAGTCTACCGCCACCATGAAGAAGAAGCCCGAGCAGATTTCTTCTCCCTCCCACTCCGAGCGTGACAGCCTACACGATACCACATGGACCCCAGTGGTGTGAGGCGAGGTCCAGACCACTCTGGAGGTGGTGCGGATAATATCCCCTTGGTAAGCCGGTCTGCGGAACTTGAGGGCGTCGACGGAGACGGTTACGAACTCACTGTGTGCGAACTTGCTTGAGACCATCCCGGCTGCGGTGTCCATGATTGACATCAGACGTCCCCCATACAGCGTATCCATCGAGTTGGTGTGCCCTGGAAAGACCTCATTCAGCAGTACGACGGGCTCGAGAGAGTGGGGTTCAGACATCTTTCTCATTCGCTCTCGAGAGCCCACCCCCCTTCAATCCTACATTTCAGCAATCTTCTCCGAATCGGTTCTTCGACCGTTGTCTTCAATCGAGAGAGGCCGCTCGCAGAGCCGTGGAAGTGCCTCAGCTACGTTGGAATCCGACCGTCCTCGATGATCCGGATGGTGGACGCATAGTGCTGTGGCCGCACCTACCATGCGTCCGCACGCCATCTTCATTGAGGTATAGGGAAACGTGGGACGGACTCGCACTTCTGTTCAGTCTGAGTGATCTCAGTGGATGGCGACAGGACGAGGAACAGGACAAAGAGAGTCCGGGCGTACACATCGAGGCAGCCATCGCTTCTGGCACTGTACTTGGTCGGCTGATGAAAGACCTACAAGAGTACGAGGTCGACGGACCGAAGATCCCCGATCCGGAGCAGGTCCGACTGCTGCTGCATGCCGACAACGCGAGGGGTGGGATGCCGATCTACGCGATTGAGCCGGAACTGGATGATACTGATTGGGCTAATTGGTTTGAAAGGAGCGCTGACGAACAGTCGCGCGTGACCAATCTTCTCTCCACTCTGACCACCTCGAGACGCTGGCGCAAGACCCGTTCTGCCGCTGTAGCATTGGTCGAAAGGTCGAAGGGCGTGAGCCCGGATATGGGTGCTGCCGCGGCATCTTGTGCGGCTTGGTGGATTGAGGAGCAGGGAGCACTGACCACCGGACTGATATCCGAGCGCAACAGCCGCTTCGCGGCACGTTTGCGCGGTGCCCTCGGAGATTTGAGGAACAGCAGGGTTGATGATGCGAAGGCATCTGACTGCACCCTACTGGTACCGGTCCACCAAGCCTGGCTGCCCTCCTTGGAGGCAGCAGTCGGAGCCTGGCCGGACGCAGAATCAGTGAGTAGGGAGGAACGATGATGGAGGAAGGGAGAATAGTGGTCGGCATCGAGACCCAGACCTTCAAGTTCACTGCTACCTCACCTATCAATCACCACGATGCGGTCTCCCTAGCCGGTGGAACGGTGAGCGGCCCCTATGTCGTGGTCAGTCATGAACAGCCTCGCGCCACCTTCATCATCGAGCCCGATGGCTCAGTACTCGTACACGGCATCGCAAGAGCTGAGGTCGCAAGGATCGCGATGCAGGAGCTACTGCTGACCCTTGGGATGCCGGAGGAGAACTTGACGATGGAGATGGGAGGGATGCTAATCAGATTCAACATCGGTAGGGCGGTGATGCTGGAGCTCGCTGCAGAGAGATTCGCTGACATCGAACTCGACGTCAGATTAGGCGCCCTGAGAATCAACGCCGCACTACACAACGCACAACTCCTGCTGTTCAACAACGGCCTCGGTGTTGTACTTGGCCAGTCCTCAAAGAAGATCGCCGAGATGGCCGTGCGTCACTGGGCAGGACTTCTCAACGAAGAGGGAGTCCTAGAGTGAGACTATGTTGCTGGACGGGCGCTGGACAGGCCCCATCCTCGACCAGCACATGCACCTTGATCGCTCCAACAGGTTCCTCGACGCGGTATCGGAATTCACCCACGCCGGTGGCACTGGAATAATGTTGGTCCACAAACCAAGTTTCTCCTTGGCCCTACCTACAGATTTAGATGGCTACCGGGCAGCCTACTCGGACACCCTCAGGATGGCCGAGGAGGTGAGGGCTGCATATGGGATCGAAGTGGGAGTCGTTCTCGGTCCGCACCCCGTCGTCTGGGAGCACCAGATCGAGCCACTCGGCCTAGAGAGGGCGACGGAACTCCATCTCGAGGCGGTGAGTCTAGCACTCGACCATATCGAAGCAGGAGAAGCGGTCTGCCTCGGAGAGGTAGGGAGGCCGCACTACCCAGTCTCGGATGATACGTGGAGAGCCGCCAATGAGATACTCAGGGAGGTTATGACCATGGCTGCTGGGGCCGGCACTTCGATACAACTGCATGTAGAGGACAACGGTGAGACTACCTGCCGAGAGCTCGCAGCGCTGTGCGACGAAGTTGGACTCGCTCGCGACAGAGCAATCCGACACTACGCTCCCGCTGATGTCGGTGCCGACTTCACTCATGGCCTCGCGGCCACTGTGAGTGTAGGCAGAGGCAGCGTGGAGGCCCTCGTCACTACTGCTGCAAGCGCTAACGCACCCTGGGGGATGGAGACCGACTTCCTCGATGACCCGCGCAGACCGGGTGCGGTGCTCGGCCCTAAGACCGTGCCCAAGCGAACGCAGCAACTGTGTACCGCTCTGCAGGCAGCCGGTTGGGATGATGACGAGGTAAGCGAGCTGATGGCCAGCATCCACAGTGGCTGGCCGAAACAACTCTACTCATTAGGCAGTTGAATCTTAGGCGAAATCACCATCGCTGCTCCTATCACAAATAGCAGGAGAGTCAGCGCGAAACCTTGGAACTCACCTATCGGAATCTCGTATCCTATCTCCGAAAGTCCCATTCTCCACAGGGGACCATTAATCGGCATGAAAAGGAGCATCAGCACGATTCCGATCTTCTGTCGAGTCTGCATGTGCGTTCGACAGAGGTCCGGTTGATGAACTGAGCGTAGGAGGATTTGATGGTGCGCTCTGGGGAATTCGAATCCCCGTGGACGGGTTGGAAACCCGTAATCATAACCAGACTAGATCAAGAGCGCGTTGACCTGCCGAGCCAAGACTTCCACTAAATCGATTCGGTGGAGAAATTACCTAAGTGAAGCATTCAAACGCGTCCCTCCTACCGGAGGGACGTGTCACAGGACGAAGATACCGTCGCTCCGGGTATAGCAATCAGCAAGGACGCCTCTGACACCACCGACGAGAAGCAGATCGTCGGCCGTAAGATATGGCGGATAGTGCCCTATGTCAAGCGCTACTGGAAACGCGCCGTCGGTGGAGTTGCCGCCAACGCAGTCGCCCGCGCCTTCGACCTGATACCATTTATTGCAATAGGGATGGCTGCCGACTACTACCAGAATGGAACCTACACCAGTGATGCAATTGAGTCTATAGTTAACTTCAGTCAGGTACCCTCGCCGGAGATAGGCTTTGGCCTTCTAATCCTAGTCTCGTTCACGTTCCTCGCTATATTTCAAGGAATCAGCGAGTACCTCTGGCAGTCGACCGCCTACAAGGTGCAGCACGACATCAGGATGGACGCCACCACCAGCCTGATGGCGATGGAGGCGTCTTACTTTGAGACCCGTCAGACAGGCAATCTGATGGCTGTTCTGTCCGCTGATGTCGCGCAGTTGGAGGACATCGTATCGGACTCTTCGACCTCGATTATCCGGATCATCATCACCTTCGCCACCGCGTTCGGGATAATGTTCTGGATGTCGCCTACGCTGGCGCTGATTCTAGGCATCCCACTGATACTTGTCATCCCTATGGTGGTATGGTTCTCGACACGGGTCCAACGCCGCTATCGCAAGCAGCGCGAGAGCACAGGAGGGATAGTTGCCATTCTCGAGAACGTTCTGGCTGGCATCGTCACAGTGCAGGCCTACAACGCAGGCGATTTCGAGCGCTCTCGCGTCGAGAGCGAGAGCGGCGACTACCGCGATCAGGCGATTCACGCCGCCAATCTACGCAACCGCTTCATCCCCGGAATCTACGTAGTCGCTGGAATCTCGTTCGCGCTACTAGTCTCGGCCGGTGGCTGGCTGATGGAGTCCGGCGAAATATCGGTGGGGCAGTTCGTCACATTCTTGCTCATCTCCACGCGCATGACGATGCCGATGTTCATCCTCGGGATGCTGCTGAACCAACTCCAGAGAGGGGAGGCAGCCTCCAAGCGGGTGTTCGCTCTAATCGACCTTGAACCGTCAATCTTCGACAAGCCCGACGCAATCCCACTCGACAGCCCAATCCGCTCAATTTCCTTCGACGACGTCTCCTTCGCCTATCCTACATCGGAGACCAACGTGCTCAACGGCATCTCGTTCTCCGCATCTTCGGGAGAGTTCCTCGGAGTGATGGGGCACACAGGTGCTGGCAAGAGCACCATTCTCAAACTGGTTGAGAGGTTCTATGAGCCCCAGCAGGGCACGGTGAAAATCAACGGCATAGACATCAACGATTATTCAATTGAGACAGTACGTGACAGGATTGGTTTTGTTTCTCAGGACCCATTCATGTTCTATGGTGATGTGAAATCCAATGTTTCCTATGCTCGAGAGGCCTCAGACGATGAAATCAAGAAAGCCCTTGAAACTGCAGGTGCGTGGGATTTCGTCTCTAGTCTCTCTGACGGCGTCGACACGATGGTCGGCGACCGTGGCGTCATGCTGTCTGGAGGTCAGAGGGCCCGCATTGCTCTGGCCCGCGCCCTACTCAAGAGCCCAGACTTACTCATCCTCGATGAGGCATCAGCGGCTCTCGACGCCGAGACTGAGAAACGTATACAGATGTCACTCTTCGATGGCTCGAACGGGGACTCGAATAGAATCACTATCGCTGTCGCTCATCGACTTGCGACTATACGCAAGGCCGACGAGATAGTGGCCATGGTCGATGGTGTGATTGTCGAACGTGGTACTCACCGAGAACTTCTAGGCAACGACAACGTGTACGCATCACAGTGGCTGATCCAGACTGGCGCGCTAGGTGCGGCAGAGGCCTAACCTCTAGTCCGGTCATCTATCTGGAGGCCTGAATTCCCAGTGAAGATCCTTAACCAGCCTCGCAGCACACCCATTCCATAGTTCCAGTGTAGGACGAAAGTGGTAATCGAGGATAGAAAAATCGTCTTGGGCGTCCGGCAAGGGGAACTCCCCTTGGCAGCGCCGTACCAGGCAATCAGATTGTACAGCACGATGAGGCTGACTAGGGAGTGAACTCCCGCTCTAGGCCAGCCCATCGGAACAGCCTCTAGCGAGATGTCCCACCATGGCGAGGCCAGTCCACCGTTGTACAGACCCCAGAAGAAGAAGGCGAATGCTGCTATCACAATAGGGGGGAACATAGCCACCATGATATGGCTCCAGGTTCTCAGTTCGTGATGTTCGTGGCTGGCCAGACTTCGGACCAGCCCGTAGTTTCGAATCTGCTTCTTGACACTGGACAGGTCGCGCCTGCGGTGCCACATCACTGCTTCCGGATCTGTCCAAAGTCTATACCCGGCCTGCCTTATCCTGTGGTCGAGAATAACATCCTCGGCACCGATGCAACCAGGTGGGAATCCACCGACCTCGGCGAGAACGGAACGGCGGTAGGCTGAGTTGACCCCGGGCAGCTGCTCGACCTCTTCGAGATCACTCTCCCCCTTCCTGCCGTAGTTGGTCCCAGCAGTGAATATCTTGCTGCAGAAACTGACGTCGATAATCTGCTGCTGTAGCGTCGAGTTCTCAGGAGGTGCGAAGTTTGGGCCACCCACACCAGCCACTTCGGAGCGCTCGAACCAGCGAGTTAACTTCTCTACCCAGTCCTTGGGCACGATGACATCGTCATCGGTAAACATCACCAGATTGGATTCTGTCGTATCCAGTGCGATGTTGCAGGCATCCGCACGAGTGCGTGAGCCTGCATCGTCGATGAAGCGAAGGCCTCTGGATTCGGCCTGCTTCCTACCGGGATCTCCGCCCGGCCCGACCACCACAACCTCGAGCGGACCGTAGTATGTCTGAGCCATCAGGCTGTCAAGAGCAATACCTAGTTCATTCGCATTGCCGACGCTTGGGATTACAATGCAGACAGAACGGCCCATGGCCCGCCGCCTTAGTCCGACCTCAAGAGTTCACGGGTCAGTCGTTAGTCACCCGGGGCGCTAGGAAGTAGGTCCAGCTCGCCCCACCGTCGTTACTACTCCAATCCAGTCTCAGTGGGTACTTGTCCTGAAACTGCACCCGTATATCTTGGGTCAATCCACTGGCGAGTTTCCTCGTCAGAGGGTCGAGGAACTGCAGGCTATAGGTGCCCTGAGTGGGCGAGGGGCAGACCAACTCACTGAGTTCGCCAGACTCGAAGCGCACATTAACACCCTCTCCGGCCTCAACGGTTACACTTACCCTCATTTCCTTGCTGTCGAGACTAAGATCGACCAGCTCGCCTACGAACTTGGCCGCCCTGAGCGCCCTCGAGAGTTTCTCTGCCCCGATAGCAGCGCTACAGTCGAAATCCAACACCGGAAGCTTCGGGTCCTGCATGGTACCCGTGTCGAGACCGCGCAGAATCCTGTGAACCTCACCGACCCTGACGTTTACTGCCCCGACCGCATCATCGTAGTCAATCTCGACTAGGTCGGACGGACCTGCGAGGGTAAGGAGGTCGCGCAGCTTGCCAAGCTCCAGTCCAATCTCGACCGGTTCGACCTCGTAGGTCTCGAAGCAGGCGTCTGAGATGGTAGCTGAAAGGAGGGCGACGTGGGAACCATCTACGACGTTCACCGTCAGCCCCTTCTCTCCCCAGCTCATCTTCGCTTCCTCAGTCAGGACCGAGAGCAAATCGACGATCTCCCGCATAAGTTGGGTATTTGCCGTCACTCTCAGCATAGAATCACCTCGTAGCACATCTCCGGACTCGGGGGTCTTTCATTCTTCGTAGTCGGCCCTTCGGGCCGTCACTGGTACTCCCTAAACTTCTTCTCGCAGTTTGAGCAAGTGCATATCTTAGTTTCAGGCTCGTCGCTAGAACGGGTCTGTTTGAGCTCGACGTAGATCTCGTTACCATCGCACGCAGGGCAACGAATATCTCCCACCCTAAGGGTCCCTCGAGCAATTTCCGGCTCCACTACCTCAGTGAGATGTTTCAGGGATTTCTCTGAACCTGACGCAGTGGCGCTGGTCAAATCCACGGTATCTCCAGTCATCGGGTCGACGAAAGTTCCTCCAGAACCGTCCCTGCCTGTCAGGGGCCCCTCGTACTTGCACTGGTAGTTGTCGCATCTGATGTTCCCGGATGAATCGGGGTATGACAGCGCGCCACACTCAGGACAGAACATCGCTATCAAACCTCTAGCCGGTTAAACGCCAACCGAGCAGCGACCTCCAAACCGTCTATTGAAGTATCGCTTATGCGCGCCAGCGGAAAAGCCCGGACTCAGCCCCCGTTGAGTGACTAGAATGGAACCGCACCGTTGAAGCGAAGCGCCGCTACGGAGTACTCGTGCGTATTCACTACGATTGGAGGCTTGCTAGGGTCATCGATTCAGACAGCGAAGTCGTCGACGAGTTGGGCTGGTCTCCTAGGAGGTCTGCCCGTGCTTTGGCAGACCGACTGTCGGACCTACAATCAGGTAGGATGAGCCCCGAGGCGAGAACCCTCAGCAAGAGGTTCCCTGATGCCGAGGCAGATGCAATGGCGGCCATGTCGGATCCCGACTGGCCCGAGCTTGAGGATGAGGAGCAGGAGATGCTCTCCGAGGCGGCAGCCAGACTTGCTAAACGAGGGGTGGCCGATGCTGCTGGCGACCTCGATAGACGACTCGACATGTTGTCGTCAGCGGCGATTGAACTGAGGGCCTCGTGGACCACCAGCGAGGCGAGATGCATCGAATGGGCTGGACTGTTTTTGGCCGAGGTGGATTTAGATGGACAGAGGCGAGAAATTCCCACAGCTGTAGCCGAGGCAGAATCGATTGATTCAGCCGCTACTGCACTCGGTGTCGCAGCCCCTGCGCACCAACCCGAGACAACCGAGTGGCTTGCTCTGAATACTCATGCAATCGGCGTGGTTGCTCTGACAGAGAGACTAGGAGTGGCCGAGGCGGCCACGCGCGAGCTCGCCCGTCAGTACGTACCCACTCTGAGCATGCTCATCGGCCCGCTGGGTGCAGCAAGGCTGGTGGTGCTCGCAGGCAGCCGAGAGAGACTGGCCCGAATGCCCAGCGGCAGCCTACAGGTTCTCGGTGCCAGTGGTGCGATGGCCGCCCATCGCAGAGGTGCGCCGCCCCCAAAGCACTCGCCTGTTCTGTTCTCCCTGCCCCAGATCTCGAGGTCTCCTCGTTGGGTCAGAGGAAAGATCGCCCGATACATGGCCGGAAAGTGCTCAATCGCCGTTCGCATTGATCATTTTGACGGCGAACCGTGGGGAGAGGAAAAGATAGCAGAGATTAACCAAGAGTGCGTGAACATCCGCGAGAGGTTTCCCAAGCCACCGAGGAGATGAGGGGTTGTCTCGCAAACCCATCAAACTCGCTTGGGGGGTTCGACGCGAGGGCCGCTCACTGTGGACTAGGAACGCCGTTCGCGGGGTTTCGGTCAGAGGCGAGCGCAGGAAGACGAATTCTCGAATTGAATGGAGGTCATGGGACCCCACGCGCTCAAAGGTCGCAGCGGCCCTGTTGCGGACCACAAAAGATTCCTCTGAATTACTTCCTGAGACAGGCGCGACGGTTCTGTATCTTGGAGCAAGTTACGGCTCTACCTGCTCGCATATTCACGATCAGGTATGCGGCGCTGGTAACCACCACGGAGGACAAGTCGTGGCAGTGGAGATATCTCCGCGTGCGATGCGAGAACTTTCTGAACTGGCCAAACTTAGACCAGGACTAGTTCCGGTTCTGGGCGATGCTAGACAGCCATCACAGGTTGCCCCTTATGTCCGCGATCAGGTGGACTGGATACACCAGGACCTATCCATCGCGGATCAGGCCGAGACATTCGTTCGGATGGCCGGTGCATTCCTCAGGCCCGGCGGCACTGGTCTGTTGTCACTAAAGGCGGCGAGCGAGAGGTCTTCAGACGGCGACGATGACAGCAGGTTTGCGAAGGCACAGAGGATTTTACAGGAATCAGAACTCGAGATAGTTGAGAGAATAGACCTTGCTAGCCTTGAGGAACAACACGTTATATTCCATATTAGGAAGGCAGCCCATTCAGCCTAATTCGGACAATCCAACGCCGAGTAAAGCCGCGCCGAACACCACACCGATGACATACATAGCCAGCGACAAATAATTCAGCACTAGACCACCAATGGCCTCGTTACGAGAGAGACCATCCATCTCTTTTGAGGCTTTGAAACCCATGTGGCCAAACACGATTCCAGCAATGGTCGTCAGAGGAGCGAGGCAGGCGGTAAAGCAGACGAAACCGGCGGTTATGTGGCAAACCCAAGTTGCGATTCCCAGCCACATCGAATATGTGGCGGAATCATTCGCCTGCGGAACCGGCATCATTGGTTGTTGGTAGGCACTGCCCCCTACGTACGGATTGAATTCCTGCGAGTCGCCAGATTCGACACTAGGTGTGCCCGAGAGTATCACCGTCTCTGGTGAATCTTCCATGGTCCACGATATCGATAGTCCAATTGAACCTATCTTGTCGTCAGTATCATGGAGTCGAATGGGTTCAGCGGGTCATGCCAGAGTTGCCGGAGGTCGAGACTGTCAGGAGAGGTCTTGAGAATCACCTCATGGGCCGACGCATCGAGCAGGTCGAGTTGCGCCGGCCTGATCTCAGATTTCCGTTCCCGAAAGGATTCGAGGCGGTACTAAGCGGCAGTCTGGTCGAGCGCGTAGATAGGCGCGCGAAATACCTCCTGATTAGACTCGACAATGGAACCACCTGGATGTGTCATCTGGGGATGACTGGGCGCTGGACTCTGCTGGGAGCAGATAGCACTCAGAGCGATGATGAGAAACATGACTGGGTCGTTGTGCACCTCGAAAATGGAGGAAGGGCGGTGTTCTCGGACCATCGGCGATTCGGGTTCATGGACCTCTTCGAGACAGCCGAACAGGAGCAGAACAAGTTTCTCTCCAAACTAGGTCTGGAGCCCACTCCGGACCACCTGACACCGATGGATTTAGCCGAGAATCTCAGGGGTCGCAGGACCTCGATGAAGGCCGCCTTGTTGGATCAGAGGACGGTGGCCGGACTAGGGAACATCTACGTCTGTGAGATTCTCTTCCGCGCTGGAGTATCGCCACGCAGAACTGCTGCTAGTGTGGCTGCCAAGTCTGGAGTCACAGACAGAGTCGAGCGAATCACTGCTGCCACACACGATGTAATCGTCGAGGCGATTGACGCTGGTGGCTCCACGATTAGTGACTTCGTAAACGTCGAGGGTGACCTGGGCTACTTCAGCCACTCGTTCCAGGTCTACGGCAGGGAGGGTGAGCCTTGCCTTTCCAAGGACTGCGATGCGTCAATCAAGCGCATCGTCCAATCCGGGCGCTCGACTTTCTATTGCCCTGACTGCCAGCGCTGATTACATGTTGCGGCGGAACTTGCCACCCGTCTCGAACAGCGCCTGAGTAACTTGGCCAACGGTGCAGTGCTCGACGATGTCCATCATCACCTCAAACAGGTTGCCACCATCTCTCGCCACCTGTTTGAGCCTGACCAGTCCCGCCTCGGCCTCAGCAGCGTGAGCCTCTTTGAACGCCTTGTTACGCTCAATCACCATCTTCCTCTCGGTCTCGTCTGAGCGTGTGACTTCGACATCGAAGTCGTCGGCCGACATCACCGCCGAACCCTCGTCGACATAGGTATTGACTCCCACGATGGGCAACTCGCCCGAGTGCTTTTGGTGCTCGTAGACCATTGACTCGTCCTGGATGCGGTTGCGCTGGTAGTTGACCTCCAGTGCCCCCAGCACACCACCGCGTGCATGCATCTCTTCGAAGATCCCCAGCACCTGCTCCTCGACATTGTCGGTCAGCCATTCGGCGATGTAGGAGCCCTGCAACGGGTTCTCGTTCTGTAGCCATCCATACTCCTTGGACAGAATCAGCTGGATGGCCACAGCGTCTCGCACTGTGTCTTCGGTGGGAGTGCCAAAGGCCTCGTCACGACTGTTTGTGTGCAGGCTGTTGGCGTTATCTGCTAGAGCGTAGAGTGCCTGCAGGGTAGTGCGGTAGTCATTCCAGGTGAACTCCTGCGAGTGCAGACTGCGCCCACTTCCTTGGATGTGATATTTGAGTTTCTGACCGCGCTCACCAACCCCGTAGAGGTCGCGCATAGCGATGGCCCATATCCTGCGACATACCCGTCCTATTACCGCGTACTCGGCGTCCATCCCGTTGGAGAAGAACCAACTGAAGTTACGCACGAACTTGTCAGCATCTAGTCCGCGCGCGTTGAACAGTTCGACATAGGTCAGCCCGTTCGATAGAGTGAGGGCGGCCTGGCTTATCGGATTGGCGCCCGCTTCGTCGATGTGGTATCCAGAGATCGAGACGAAGTAGTGATTACGCACGTCGTTATCGACATAGAACTCCGCCACATCTCCCATCATTCGCAGAGCGGTGTCGAGGTTGAACACCAGTGTATTCTGGCCCATAGCCTCCTTGAGCTGGTCGGCTTGGACTGTTCCCCGCACGGTGCTGAGCGTACTTGTCCTAATCTTGGCCCGTTCCTCATCAGTTGGACCCCTACCGTTTTCTTCCACGAACTTGGCCACCTGCTGACGGATGGCGACGGTGAAGAAGGCGGCTAGGTGCCACCAATAGTTGCCATTGATAGTCTTTGAAACAGAGGTATTCGGAGCACACAAATCGAAACCCTCGAACAGCTTCTCCATCTCGTCCACGGTGCTGATGCTGACGCCGGACTCGCAGACCTTACCGAAGATATCGAGTCTTTCCACGGGGTCGTGTCCGTACAGACTGGGAGAGTCGAAGGCAACGGAGAGCCGGTTGAAAGGTTGGCCCTTGGAAAGGAAGTGGTATCGCTTGTTGGTGCGCTCGGCGCTGCCTTCTCCGGCGAACATGCGTACTGGCAACTCGTCTTCTCGCCTGAATGGAAATACTCCCCCTGTATACGGGAACGAGCCGGGCGCGTTCTCATTGCGTATCCAGTCAAGCCGCTCTCCCCAGTCCTCGGTGTCGGGCAGAGCTACCCGAGGCAGGTCCAATCCCGAGAGTGTCATTTTGGTGGTCTCGACAGGAATCTCCTTGCCTCGCACGGTATAACTGGCCTCGCCCGAGCGGTATGCTGCAGCTCTCGCATCGAATTCATCGAGCGCTTTCCAGACCTCGTCAGGCAAAGCCTCCCTCACACTCAAAGCCCCCTCCTCCAAATCGTCCGCCGCCACGTCTTTACCGGTCGAGCGCATTTGAACGGCAGAAGCTTCGAGCTGCTGCACTAGCCTGACACTGCCCACGGCCTTGGCGGTCCTCTCGTGGTAACTGCGCACTGCAGCCGTGACCTCAGCGAGGTATCCCTGTCTCTCGGAGGGAATTGGATTCGATCTGTGAGGCAGACCGTCTTTACCGACCCTTGTGGGGGCGGCTGTGAAATCGGCGCCGTGCCTGTCTTGGAGTATACCTGCGAGCCTCTCCCAGAGCATGTCCACGCCTGCGTCTGCGAACTGGCTCGCTATGGTTGGAATTACGGGGAGTGTAGAATCGTCAGCATCCCACATCTCGCGGTTGCGCTTGAACTGCTTGCGAATTTCCGAGAGGGCATCTTCCGAACCTCTGCGGTCAAACTTGTTGAGCACAACGATATCAGCGGCATCGAGCATCTCGAGCTTCTCTAGTTGGCTCGGTGCACCATACTCACGGGTGGTGACGTACATCGAGACATCGGCGACCTCGGTGATGGCATCATCGCCCTGGCCGATGCCGCTGGTCTCGACTAGAATCAGGTCGAAACCGACAGCTTGGCAGGCCTCGATGGCCCTGTCGACGCAGTTTGCAATCTCCCGTCCGCTGTCTCTACTCGCGAATGAGCGCATAAACAGGTTGCCGTCTGACAAGGAGTTCATCCGAATCCTGTCTCCCAGAAGCGCACCTCCTGTGCGCTTGCGTGTCGGGTCAGTGGCCAGAAGTGCAATCTTCCTGCCGGGGTTGTCGCGCTGGACCCTGAGCATGATCTCATCGGTCAGGCTGGACTTGCCCGCCCCACCAGTTCCGGTTAGGCCGACAACAGGGCACACATCTTCCTTAGAGCGCGAACGAACCCGTTCCAAAGCTGCGGAGAAAGCACCATCGTCACCGTTCTCGGCGAGAGTTAGTAGTTTCGAGACAGCCCCGTGGTTGTCAGCGCTGACAGGGCCGGACAGTGAGTCGAAGCGTGCCTCGTCGAGCAGATCGATTCGCAGAGCTGACTCCATGGCGTCCTGCACCATGCCGACAAGCCCCATTTCGCGACCGTCGTCAGGCGAGTAGATGCGTGCTATTCCGCCCTCGTCCAGATGGGAGATTTCGTGAGGAAGGATGGTGCCTCCTCCGCCTCCGAACAGGAAGACGTGCCCGAAGCCAGCCTCGTCTAGGATCTCCTTGGTGTGAGTGAACATCTCGACAGCCCCACCTTGGTAGGAGGTTATTGCGACAGCGTGAGCATCCTCTTGGATGGCAGCGCGTGCCACCTCGTCGGCCCCACGGTCGTGCCCAAGGTGGATGACCTCGCATCCTTGGCTCTGTAGGATTCTGCGGAAAATGCCGATTGCCACATCATGGCCATCAAAGATGGCTGCAGCCGTGACCACACGTAGGGGCATGCGACCGTCCGAGGCACGTACGACTTCCCCCGAAACGCCGTCCCCGGAACCACTAACCATGCTAATTCGGACACTGCGCCTCCACAAGAATGCGCCGCCCACGTTTCAGACGGGCATTTACTCTGTCCGGGTCAGAGTTCAAGACCCCACACTCCCCCCGTAGATGTGATGAGTTACCGCTGCCCTAGGGACGGCTCCACATTGGTCTCTCCTGAAAACTCGGACCGCTCGACCTTCTCGCGTCATGGCATCCACCACTGCGACAAGTGCTCAGGCATGCTGCTAAACGCGGATGCCGCAATGTCGATAATCTCGCAGGATAAACTGAATCATATGCACATCTCCTTCGAGCAGGAAGGAGCCGAGGTCGACCTCGACTGTCCGCTGTGCGATTCGCACATGCGCGTGCGCGAAATCGTGTTCACGAGACTAGACGGCACTGAGATGGACCCAATCGAGCTCGACGGATGTCCGACCTGCGCCTCATTCTGGTTCGACGCTGGAGAACTACAGAGGATATCTCCGCCCGAGAACGGCGACGACGCCCACAGAGAAGCCAACACCCTCTCCATTGTGCTTGAGATGCTGTTCCACTTGCCTTTCGTGATTCGCTAATCACAGGATTCCGTTATAGATCAGCGCGGCGAACACGAACATCAGAATCCCCATCGCTGCATCTATCCGGCGCGCTTGGGCGCGCAGTTTCGAGACCCCATCACCCCTCGTCAGCACTGTTGCGACCGTGACATACCAGGTGCCGTCGATGGCCATGCCCAGCAGACCCATTCCAAACAGAGTCTCGGTACTGATGTCGGCCTCGATGAATGGTGCATACAGTGCCATGAACCAAGCGAGTATCTTAGGATTGAGCAGGGCTATCGCGAAACCTTGAGCGAAGCCAGCACGACCTGATGGGCCGTGACCACTATCTTCGGGTGATTCATACGGCTCTCCCTTAGATGCCTTCAGGAAATTAACACCGAGCCACACCAGCAGGGCAATTCCCCCCCACTTCAGTATCGTCTCAGTGGACTCGTGCAGGGTGAGCGCCGTGGCAATCCCGGCAGCAGCGAGGAAGGCGTAGATGCCGAAGCCGATGCCGTGCCCAATACCAGTCATCACCCCCTGGCGCCGACCTCCGACCATAGTGTTCCTGAGCACCACCGCAAGACTGGGACCAGGACTCATAGCACCGAGTATGAACACGGTGGCCAGAGCGGCCCATGCCTCTGGTGTCAAGTGATCACCCGCTGTGGAGTTTAGGCATACATGGCTTCAATCTCGGCTGCCCAGTTCTCGCGAATCTGCTTCCTGCGAATCTTCAGGGTCGGCGTGAGCTCACCCTGGTCCACATTGAGATCGCGAGGCAGCACTGTGAACTTCTTGACCTGCTCTGGGCTGCTGAACTTCTGGTTCAACTCGGCCACCGCTCCCCCGAGTTGTCTGTGCGTATCGCTCCCTACGGCAGTGTACTCAGATAGATCATGGCCCAGTTCGGCCAGCTTGGCCAGTTGCTCATCAGGATCCTTCGGAACCTCGGTCGCTCCATCTAGGCCGTGTACATCGCGCAGAATCGCTCCGACATCCAATGTGAATAGGGCGCTGCAGAACTTTCGGTTGTCACCGATGAGCATGCACTGAGATACCACAGGGATACTCTTCATCGTCTCCTCGATGACTAGAGGTGCGATGTTCTTTCCAGCCGAGGAGACGTAGATCTCCTTGATACGACCAGTCACGTAGACGTACCCGTCGGCGTCAATGCGCCCCAGGTCACCAGACTTGAGCCAGCCATCTTCGGTCATCGTCTCAGCGGTGGCCTCGGAGTTCCGGTAGTACCCAGCCATGACATGTCGTCCGTTGAACTGAATCTCTCCATCTCCCTTCTCATTGGGATCAGCAATTCTCAGGCCAGACCCCTCCAAGGGCTTCCCAACACTACCAATCCTGTTGTTGCCCCCATAGTTTAGCGTGGCACCCGCGGTGGTCTCAGTCATCCCATAACCTTCGTAGAGAGGTATGTCAAGAGTATGGAACAACTCCAGTATGTCGGGATTGATTGGGGCTGCCCCGGTGATAGCGTACGTCACATTGGAGAAACCAATCTTCGCCTTAGCCTTCTTCTTGATGATGCCACCAAGCACGGGTATCTTGAGGAGTCCGAGCTTGCTGCCCAGTGCGGCCATGAGGTTCGAGTAGACCTTCTCATAGATTCTAGGCACTCCTATGAACAGGTGCGGCTGAACCTCCTTGCAGTAGTCAATCGAGTGCAGTGGGTTATCCACTACTCTCATGTGCATGGCGTCACGAATCCAGATGAGGTTGTCAGCTAGCTGGCCGAACACGTGGGCGCAGGGCAACCATGACACGTACCCGTCGCCTTGGTTGAAGCGAGTAATCTTGTGGACCGCATCGATTTCGTAATCGAAGTTGTCGTGAGTCAGAACGACTCCCTTCGGATTCCCTGTGGTGCCAATGTAAGAGCGGTGCTGCCATGAGCGTCTGAAAGTTAGTCACTTTGTGG
>JAAZXI010000015.1 GCA_014240285.1 Methanobacteriota archaeon | reverse complement strand
TTGGTGCTCCGTGGGCTTTCGCAAAAATCCTGCTGGGAATCGGCCTAACCTTCGTCATCCGAAAACAGGATAGTACCTGAGGCACCGACTGCGACCCCTAGTGTATTGTCGAGGAAAGATACAGCCATCAGGTCACTATCTACTCCGGATGAAATGCCTTCCCAGATTCCGTTATCGTATTTCCAGATCGACCCTCCCGCACCTACGGCTACGACACTCCGATTGCTGGTTAGGGCAATTCCATTGACCTGTGATCCAGCCTGTAGGGAGATGTCCAGCCATTCCACTCCAATTTCCTGTTTAATGAGCACTAAGCCATCGGCAGCAGCCACCACCAAAGCCCCGTGTGCTGAGTCCGAATAGAGGAGGTCTGATGAGGTGGGGGAATCAGTCAATTCCCAAGTGGAACCATTGTCGCTGCTTTTGACCATGACTCCGTCCTTCCCGAACGCCCAGATTCCGTATTCTCCGTATGCTTTGGCTGTTAGCAAATCGGCCTCTGTCCCACTCTCTACCACATTCCAACTGCTCCTGTAGCCGACCGCCTGAACAGGCGAGATTAGAGCCAAAAGGACCAGTAATGAGGTAACAGCGACCACACGGTTGACCCTGTGGGGCATTGGATTGGAGGTACTGAGGGACACTAAAGACACGACTAACCCAGTCACTTGATGAACTTCTTCTGATATAGTCTAGGCGGAAGTGATGCACCTGACGACAATCACTTGTTCTGAGTAATGTTCATCGTCGGTATCGCGCCAATCAAAGGCATGGGCGAGCTACTCTACCAAGGAAAGGTCAAGCAAGTATGGAGCACCGGGGATCCAGAAATCCTCGAATTCAGGTACACAGACCAGATTTCGGTCTACGACCAGATTATTCCCTCACTCATCCCGCGCAAGGGAGAGAGCCTGAACCGAACTACCTGTCACTGGTTCGACCTAGTCAGCAAGGAGGGGGTGTGCGAAACCCATCTCATCGAAATGAATGCCCCGGATCGCTGTCTGGCCAGACGCTTTGAGGTCATCAAGGAGCCAGGCGCCATACCTCGCGACATGGAAAACGTCTTCGTCCCCTTGGAGGTGATATGCAGGCATCACCTATCTGGCTCGGGCTGGCGTAGGTATGCCAAGGGCGAGGCAGGAGCCGAGGAGTTCGGCTTTGAGCCCGGGACTGAGATCGAAGAGGGCTGCAAGTTGCCCCGACCCTATCTCGAGGTCTCGACCAAGTTTGAGTCGTTCGACAGGCTTCTGGACAGAGAGGAGGCGCTGCAGATATCCAATCTCACGGAAGAGGAGTTCGACTCGATTCTCGATGTGGTTCTGAGGATAGACGCCATCATCGAGCGTGAGGCAGGCAAGCGAGGTCTGATCCACGTCGACGGCAAGAAGGAGTTCGCTCTCGGCGAGGGCAGGAGGCCGGTTCTGGTAGATTCATTCGGCACTCTGGACGAGGACAGGTGGTGGGATGCCGAGACTTACGCCAACGGCCAAATCGTTTCGCTGTCCAAAGAGTTCGTGCGCGAGCACTACATCGACATAGGTCATCATGAGACGTTGTATGGTGCTAGAGAGCAAGGGATTGAGGAACCCCCAATACCGGCTTTGCCTCAGGATATGATAGACAGGACTGCAGAACTGTACGCGTCGATGTACGAACGACTGACCGGAGCCGAATTCTGAGGTACACGATGGGCACTCACGATTACGAAGAAGATTCTCGCAACCAGGATGTTCTCATATCTGTGAACCGGGAGATTGTCCCTCGTCAGGACGCAAAGGTCTCTGTCTTCGACGCCGGATTCTTGTTGGGCGATGGAGTATGGGAGTCATTCAGACTCCACAAAGGCACCATTGCCTTCGCAGATGACCATCTCGACAGACTGTTCCGAGGGGCCGACTCAATATCACTTGACATAGGCCTGTCCCGCACGGAGATTCTTGAGGAAGTTGATCGTGTGATTTCGGCCAACGGAATGCATGATGACGTCCATATTCGCTTGGTAGTCTCACGCGGTCTCAAGCCCACCCCTTACCAGGCTCCGTGGGTGATTTCGGGACCTCCGACGTTGGTCATCATCCCTGAGTATAAGAGGGCAGACGGGCGCAGGGCAGTGGATGGAATCAGTCTCGTCACCGTTGACATCAGGAGAGGTGAGCAGAATGTTCAGGACCCCCGAATCAACAGCCTGTCGAAGCACAACTGCATCGCGGCATGCATAGAAGCTGCAGCGAAGAGCGGCGACGAGGGGCTGATGCTCGACCCCTCAGGAAATGTGGCGACCTGTAACTCGACCCACTTCTTCATCGTCCGCAATGGCGAAGTCTGGACCTCGACCGGCGAGCACTGCTTGGATGGCATCACTCGCCGGAAGGTGCTCGAGCTATGTCACTCCAACGGGATTCCTGCATTTGAGAGGGACTTCACTACTGAAGACGTCAGCTCGGCCGACGAGGCCTTCGTGACAGGGACGTTCGCCGGCCTAACTCCTGTTGTGGAGTTCGACGGTGAGCCAATGAGCGAAGGGCGCAGAGGCCCTATGTGCGAACGCATTCAAACCCTCTATGTGGATTTGGTCAGGAGTGAGTGTGGTGGCTGACGGAGTCAGCATCGCCATGTGGTCTGGACCCCGTAACATCTCCACGGCGATGATGTACTCGTTCGACAACCGGGAGGACTGCTTCGCCAGCGACGAACCACTCTACGCACATTACCTAGCGAGAACCGGAATCAAGCACCCCGAAGCAGACGTCGTCATGGCTCACCACGAGACAGATGCGGCCACGGTGGTCGACTACCTCACCGGAGAGATCCCCGGAGGTGCAGGAGTGTGGTACCAGAAGCAAATGTGCCACCACATCCTTCCTGAGATGGAGACAGGATGGCTGGATTCTTTGCATAATTGCTTCCTAATCCGCAACCCCCGCGAGGTCCTACTGTCGCTTTCTAGGATTACCGATGAGGTATCGCTGTGGTCGACCGGTCTGCCGCAGCAGGCAAGACTACTACAGCAGGTAACCAATGAAAGCGGACAAGTCCCGCCTATACTCGACGCCCGCGATGTCTTGGAGGACCCTCGGGGCATGCTTGGTCTGCTGTGCGAGCGCGTCGGGATACCCTTCAGTGAGAGAATGCTGTCATGGAGCCCTGGTCCGAGAGAGTGCGATGGGATATGGGCCGAACACTGGTACGACTCGGTCTGGTCCTCTACTGGCCTCTCCCCTTACAGAGCTCGGTCGGGTAATCTCGCCCCCGAGCTCGAGGCGATTCTGTCGGAGGCCTTGCCACTGTACGAGAGCATGCACTCACTGAGGATGACCTCGTAATCAGTCCCCCATCAGGCGCTTCAATCTAGTCTCGAAATCATCCTCAGGAGAGCCTTCTGGATCGGGTTCAGGTTCAGGCGGTACCTCGATCTCCTCCTTGAAAGATTCCTCTTCCGGCTCCTGCTCGACAATCTCCTTAGCGGCCTGTTCGACCATCTTTTCCTCGGCGGCGGCCATGGCCATCTCCATCAGCTCCTTTCCCTCGCGGTAGTTCCTGACTATCCAAGCCATGGCCACAGATACTCCGATAACTAGCATCGCAGCAGCCAGTGAAGTACCCATGTCAGGGTACTTCGACGGTTCCGTAATGCCTCCCGCGAGAATCAACCTGCTCTCATCGTCACTCGAATCGAAATCAACATCCCATGGGAATGCACAGCCTATGGTGACCACGAGTTCGTCACCATCTTGAGCAGCCTCTGGTCGATCTATCTCGAAGGCAGAGGCAAAGGCTCCGGTGAGATCAACTTGATGTGTCATCGAGTAGCCTCCAGTGACCAAACTGAGGCTGCAGTCCGCATCATATTGCGCTAGGAGTGGGCCATCGCCATCGCCGCGCTGCCATAGCACCTTGATTTGCTGCTCCGAACCCTCGCCATCCAGTTCCAATCCCATTAGTCCAATATTCCAATCGGTCCTTCGGATCTGGAAGTCCTCAGTTTCCACCGCAATCTCGACCCCCCTGGCATCCAGCATCCGCAGAGTCAGCATTCGTGTGCCCGGCTCAGGACTCCAATCCTCTGCACTGAGGTTGATTGGCCCGAGGGGAGATTCTCCATAGGCGTTGCCAGAGAAAGAGTCCAGCATCATTCCCTCGTCGTCAATCAGTAGAATAGTGAACAAGAACGAATCAGAGCCGTTGAGCACAGAGCACTGTGCTACCACTGCCCCGACCTCGCCCTGAATACTGCAAACAGCAGCTCTCATGGAAGGCTGAGAAACATGAGCATTGTAAGCTAGGTCTGAGCCACTCACGCTGAGCGAGCCGACTCCACTCGAAATCGCTGGAAGTGCCCAGCCCCCGCTCTCGTGCCATTCGAGCAGCCCAGAGAATGAGTCGATTACTGAGATTGAGGCTTCGGTGCCGTGAATCCTGACTATCGCATGATCTCCGGCCATAGCCACTATGACAGGAGATGATGCCCATGAGTAGTCAGACTGTTCGGTATCCAAGAATATCTCACCCAAGTTACCCTCTTCGTCCTCCGCCTCTATCTTGATGGTCCGCACGCTACCATCCCAATCCGTCGACGGAATCAACTCAAGGGGAACTCCCTTGACTTCGCCTACTCCCAGAACCACTTCCATCTGCCCCGACACCGTCCATCCGAGCGGCAGACTCCGTACCCGCAGACTGATGGTGGTCGGTGCGTTACCTAGATTGTGCAATTCTGCAACTGGGTGACCCCCGTCTGCCGACAACACCCAATCCTCCTCTCCGTTAAGGCTGAAGTTGCGGAACACTGCCACACTCAAAGGAAGTGTGATTTCTGTCAACCCACTTCCATCTGCCTCCCTCAATCTTACGTGCAGTTCCACGGCCCTGCCGTGCTGAGCCGTATTGGAGGGTGTGATATTGAGAATCATTGGAGCAGTATCGCCAGGAGATATCACAGGGGACGACACGGGGAAATCGACCTCCCAATCACTAACTGTTCCGTCTACCCACACAGTTGGCCATGCCTCTGTGGGGGAGTTGCCGAGTTGGATTATGGTTAATTCAATGGACGACCCATTTGGTTCGATTTCCAGATTGGCTTGGTCTGCTAGTATCCCCCAGCCTGAAATGTGGGTGACCTCAACACTGAAGTTGAAACTATCCATCACTTCGCCTTGGGCCTCGGCAGTGACGCTGACCAACATCACTGAGCCGTTCCAGGCATCTTCGGGTACAGTAACCTCCACAGTCATCTGGGCTGATTGATTGACTTCGATCCCTGCAACAGAATCTCCGCTAGAGCTCCAGTTCTGAGAATCGTCTTCCCCGATTGGAGACACACTGTAGGAGATTGTAAGTTCAAGTCCGTCGATGAGGTTGCCCACGTTCGTCGCATTCACGTCAATGGTAAGATTCCCTCCGGGTGCGACGGAGTAGGTTCGCCCGTCCGCATCAGAACCTGCGGCAGCGGCAGTCAGGTTCCAGCGGTGGTCCTGACGGGCCTCCAAAGCGACCGAATCGGAATCACTCACCGACTGGTCTCCCATCGAAGTCATGTGGAACATTATGCTGACTGGGGCCCCTGCAGGGGTGTTAGGAGGGAGTATCACCGTGACGGGGATATTCGTCAGACTCCCCGCCCCTAGGGAGACCATATCGTTTGAGAACGAGACGCCCACACCAGGATCCTCGGTTATATTCTCGTCGAGCACAATCTCGTGAGTCAGGTGGTACGTGTCTTGTCCATTGCCCTGATTCTCAAGTCTCACCATGACTAAGACTTCCTCTCCGACCTCAGCAACATGGGGCTGCTCTGTTGGCGAGGTCACGACAAGAGACGCCCTGTGAATCTGCAGGACCTCGAGTGATAGCCTGATGACGTGGTCAGCCGATTGGTCACTGACATCGGAGAAGGAATGGAAGGCCGGAAAAGCACCATCAGGGAGGTCGAGAGTCAGGGTGCCACTGGCCAGCGATCCGGGAGTTCCGGACATGACGAGTGAGTCCCCGACTATTGACAGGTCACCCGAGGCACTCCATGACCATCCCTGTACTGCCATACCTGCGTCTGATAGTGACCAACTCAACTGACTGGTCGCCGGAGGCATGTCTGCTCGAACTTCCCAATTCAGCCCGCTAGCCGGGACGCTGCGCTGGTGGACGTCGGTTACGACACCCGAAGCCTCGAAGCTGAGCGAGATCGTCTGGCACTCCTGCTCCTCGTCGCTGCCCACGCACATGGACAGCGGTGTGCTCACGGACTCTCCTAGAGTGGCATCCGCCGGGACCTCGAGCCTCGCGGTGAGCAGCAGTACTTCATTCGGCTGCAGAGACAATGCCGGCTGCTCGACACCAGCCATATCGTACAGCCTTAGTTCCGTGCCCGTGCGGTCGACCCAGGAGGTGCGGTCCCACGAGATTGTAATCTGGTTCTCGACCGCGTTGCCCATGTTGTGCAGGAGCATCCAGGCTTGGGCGTCGGTACCCAACAGGCCGTAGCCGGTGCTCGATGCCGTCCCATCCGGGCCACGCAGCGACAGCCCCCGGGTCCGGTTTGCCTCCACCGGCAATGAGGCGGACGCGCTGACATTCTCCGGGTCTTCGTCCAGTGTCAGCGTTAGTCCGAGGTGTCCAGTATCCGAGCCCAGAGCATCAGCTGGGGCATCTATCCTCAAATGGGGAGTCCAAACCTCGTCTACGTCAATTTCGACGCCCAAGAGGCCGCCAACAGTTACGTCAACCACACTCCATCCTTCAGGCAGGCCGGCATCGTCTACTGTGAGGCTCCACGTGCCGGCAAGCCTCCCCGTCGAGCGCACGCCGAGAGTCGCCAGTGTGCTTTCCCCCGGGGCCACCCTGATTGGTTCAGTAGGTATCTCAAATGTCGCGTTGTAAGGGGCAATGATGGCCAGCGTAGTTGTCTGTGCATCGTTATCCCGTCTTGATTGCGAGACGTTGGAGTAGGGGTCGAGAATCAGTTCGAAGACATGTTCGCCCAACGGGCCACTCCACTCGACGCTGAATGACTCGAATGAGCCCGAACCAGGTGGAGTGGGATCCACCGGCTCCATTGTGCCTGCCTCGTAACTGGCTATCAGCTGTCCGTTTGCATACAACTTAGCTTCAGTCTCATGATCGGTGTCCGCAGTCCCCGAGTTCTCAAACAGCGCAGTCACTGTGACGACCTCTCCTGGGTTGGGCTCGCTGGGGCTAAATTCGATGCTTCTCTTGTCCAGCAGCGGTCTGATATCAGCCAGTGCGTGCGACACCACCGTGTCACCGAGAACCAGGTCCAGTGTTGCATCCCCGTCTATGTCAGTTAGGGCTGGGGCGGACCAAGTCCTATGAGGTAGGTCGATGGAGTTGCTCCAGAAAGTCGAACCATCGTCTCCGTCGAAGGCCCACAGCGCACGACCATAAGCGACGAGAAGCTCCTGCTCGCCGCTGCCGTCAAGATCCATCCATGTCGGGGGGGCGACGGCAATCTCGTCGTTCGGAACGCCGCTGCTCTGCTCGAGATTCTTCTGCCAGGTCTGATCGGGGTTGGAGCCACTAACGTCGTGACAACCGGCATACCCGTGTCTGGCGCCGGTGGTCTCCTGCGACCAAGTCACCCAGCACACTCTGTCGTGTTGGCCGTCGCCGTTCGTGTCTGTGGCCACCGGAGGTGCATCGGCGAACCCGTTGGAGGCCTCGAACGACCATAGCATGTCACCGGTGCCTATCTCCATGCCTACGAACTCGGCGCCATCTTGTCCGTTGAAACCATCAACATCAGTCGGAATGGTCAATATCATCTCGAGGTCGTCAGTGTCTCCATTGAGTTCGGCGATGATGGGGCCAGGGAGTCGGATGTGAGGGGCACTGGTGTCTCCATCGGAATTGCTCAGGGTCAGCCCGTCCCAGTTCGAATCTCCTGTATCTGAGTCCAGTTTCCAAACCCACATTGCCCCACTGCTCTCCTGAGTGGTCGTTAGAAGCACGTATCCAGTGGTCGGGTCGGTCTGGGCGAAAGCCGGGTCGGAGGGATGGCTTCCCTTGTCCAGAGCGGCTTCCCAGAGCAGACTGGCCCCGAGGCCCGACAGCCCTAGGGCGACCACGACCGGTTCCTCGGAGACTTCGTCAATGGCAGCGATTACAATCTCCGCATCGCCATCAAGGTCGAGGTCAGCCAGCATTGGCTGGGTCGTTGGCTTGTGCCCTCCAAGCCCATTTGTAAAGCTCGTCGGTTCGCCGCTAATCATCAAGGACTCATCACTCCAAGACCAAAGCAACTGACTGGAGTCTCCTGAAGAGGACCAACCAGTCACCGAACAGGACAATTGAGGCGACCATGCGTCGAGGTACAGCGTCCCAGAAGCGTCGTAGGCGACCAACACCTCCTGGATTCCGTCATCATCGACATCCACCACCAGGGGAGCGGCCTTGACGTACTCCGTAAGGCCCATGTCCACTTCCCATGCCAGATCGGCGTCTTCGCCCTCGACGATTCGGAGATAGGTGTGGTCGGAATTCTCATCAGTTTGTACTAGGATAGTGTAGAGAGAACTTCCTCCACAACGCTCTGAGGAACCTTCGTCCTTGGTCACCGATGCAGACAGATCCGCAACCGGGGTCGCCAGTGCATCGGTGCCGATGGAGTACGAGCCGAACACCCAGTTGACAACCGGCTCGACTATCGACATCAACTCGGTTGCGTCAGCGGGCGTACCGTTGCCTGCCCCTCCCTCTGGGCTGTGCACAGGGACGTCCGCCACTCTGTCAGGCGTCCTGCCAAACTGAGGCCACGGCTGGCCACCATCAGTCCAAGGCTCGTCAGTCCCACTCCCTGTCTCCATTTTGAAAGACGGGTCGAAGTGTACTAGGGCAGGAGATACGGACATTAGCAACAACAGAGCGACCCCAAGACTCGCTTGACGAAGCCGAGGGGGGCGATTGTTTGAGGGGCACACTGTCATCAGAACTAGAGATGGACTCCCGAATCCACTTGAACATTCGCCCTATACCCACATGCAGACCTTCGGTCTGATTGACCTATAAGGCGAGCCGGGCCTCTTTCCTCCTCCGTTGCGCTTATACAGGGTCGGCGGGTGGCCGAGGCACACGGAACTCTCCTCCAGAGGCAATGCCGATGAGGGACGGGAGAAAAACTCCCCTTCCTCCGGCCGTCCTCGGAGCGAGTTCTGATGGAGGAAGAAGAACATGTACAGTCTCATAACCCGGGATGATACCATCCGTATTCCCGCCGAGTACATCCGAGCAGGGCGTAAGTTGGAGGAGCACATCGACGAGCTGGCCCACGACGCTTTCGAGGGGAGATTCGACGAGAACGAGGACTACACCCTACTTACTTTCGACCACGAGGCAGTCGGGCGTGGAAAGATAATCCACGGCGATGGGGCGATTTACCAAAATGTCCGATTCAAGGCCCTCATATTCACCATGGAGAACAATGAGGTCGTCGACGGTGCTGTGTCGGAAGTCTCAGAATACGGTGCCTTCGTCAGAATAGGTCCCGTTGAGGCCCTACTCCACAAGTCCCAGATTCTCGACGAGCCGGTCCAAGTCCACCTTGGTACCCAAAGCAAGAGGATTGAGGGATCGCAGAGTGGCAAGCACCTCGAGGAGGCCACCCCAGTCCGCTCGAGAATAGTCTCCAAATCAATCAACCAGAATGACCCGCGTTCATCGAAGATTGGCCTGAACTGTAAGATGGATGGCCTCGGCGCCTTTGACTGGCTTGGGGAGGAAGACTGAGATGGTCAAGCAGCCTTTCGCCTGCGGTGAGTGTAACAGGATCCTCCCCGATCCAGAGAAGAAGAGCGATCCACCACAGTGCATGCACTGCCCCGGAGCCCCTGTGACCACCGATTGGCAGGGATTCGTAGTCATTTTGAACCCAGAACGCTCTGAGGTCGCAAAGAAGCTTAACGTGACCGAGGCGGGCAACTACGCCCTCAAGGTCAACATCCGTTAGAGGAGGGATTCGATGGAAGTCATAGAGAGGAATGAGAATCCGCTGCTCGACCGCGTCGAGATTAGATTCACTTGGAACCACGACAACTCGCCAACTCCGTCTCTGCGGGAGATGGTCGCAGCTGCGGCTAAGGCGGAGCCCGGTGCCAAGCAGGAACTGGTCTTCGTGAAGGAGGTCAGTACGCGCTACGGGCGCCCTCAGACTACGGGATTGGCATTGATTTACGGCTCATCCGAGTCGGCTGCACTCGAGCCCGAGTACGTCAGAGTCAGGCATGGAGGGGAGTCCAAATCCAAGCCCGAGGCACCCGCAGCAGCCGCGCCCGCGGTTATCGTGGAAGCCTCCGAGGAGTCTGATGAGAACGAACCAGAGGATGGTGGCAATTGATGGGTGACGGGCCGAATCCCAATGGCAAACACTCGAAGTACTCCGTGGAAGGCGGAGAACTAGTCAGGAAGGGGGAATTCTGCCCGACTTGCGGCCCCGGAGTCTTCCTAGGTGTGCACGAGAATCGCAAGGTCTGCGGCAAGTGCGGCCACTCGACTCAGTCAGAGTGATTCAGCCCGTAATCTTCCCAAGTCCCGTCGTTCGTCAGTACTCTGTCGCCGACAAGAGCCACTCCTATTTGCTTTCTTGATGCGCACCGAACTTCGCCGTCACAAAGGGTTCCGTCGTGTCTCCAACCCGTCCACCTCCAGCATTTGCCGTCGTATACGGCGTCTGACACAGGGCCCGGGGTTCGTATCACCACCGGCTCGGACTCGAAATCATCCAGCAGGGCTATTCTTCCACTATTGAGCAGCAGGAGCCAGCCGCCATTGTCGTCATGTCTGACGCCACTGATCGAGTCGGGCAGTGATACCACAGTACTGAGGACGTGTCCACCGTCCTTGCTGTCTAGTACTATCACCCCTCCGGCCACGGACCATATGACGATTCGGCCATTGACCTCGTTACTGGAAACTAGGTAGTCACGCGAGCCCAGTCCAGACAGGTCCGGCCATTCCGGGTACGGTGCGCGCCAAATCTCCGTTGCCTCTTCGTCTATCTTGTAGATCCCCCTGTGCAGGGTGGCAAAGAACAACCCGTCCCCCGCTCTCGAGACGGCCATGGGCTCGGCGTCGAGGAATCTGGACCAGATAGAGGAGGAGGGCATCAGGTCAGCCGAGTCGGTCCTTTGCCTGAGCACCTCCTTGCCGCCGCCCGATGCCCATTCTCCAGCAAGAGGCAGGGCGGCCATCCTCGCCTGCTGCATTTCGTGCTCTACCCATGTCCCGACCCAGATGTCGTTGAGTACGACTCCTCCTGTCACGGGGGCTGGGAATGGCTTGACAGGCTGGTGCAGAGGAGTGCCGAACTCGTCAATCCTGACCAACTCGCCCGAACTGCCTACGATGACGGTGGCAGAATTGCCGTGGTCCACTCTCATCGGCTGGAAGCCCAGAGGCACTCCGTCCATGGCAAGCGCCGTACTCGTTCCTGCTTGAAGGTGTGGCTGAGAGGATTAAGGCGCACCCCCCGTCGCCTGCCCGTGGTAACACTGCTGCTCGCATCGAGCCCCGATGCCGCCTCACTCAACCTGCATGAGGCCATACTGAGGCTCGGGGGGTGGGATGAGCCGACAGTGATGGACCATGGACTCCTCCGAGTCCACGCATCCCGTCCAGTGCACCTCCTACTAATCGATGAATTGCACATCATGGCAGACGGAATAGATCGAACGCACGAGGGGGCCACTGGATGCACTGTCGACGAAGTCCTCACTCTGTCTCGCCATGTCTCGGCGACTGAGATACCCGCACTGACGCTCCATGCCATCGGATTACCGGGCGAGACTCCTCACGGAGAGAGGGGACAGGCTGGAGGCAAGAAGGGAGTGGTCGTACCACCCTCACCACGCTTCGCTTCGCTGTTCAGATCCATGCTCTCCCTAGCCCGCTCGCGCGGACTCGATGAGGAGTTCGACCTGACTTTGGAGACCACTCATCACGGCCCGCTTCTTGAGAGGCCTGCCTTGTATATTGAGATCGGTTCCACAGAGCTCGAGTGGAGCAGTGTTCCGGCTGCCGATTTGTGGGCCAAGGTGATATCCGAAAATCTCGGACTATCGGGAAACCGTCCTGTGGAGTGGGTCCCGGGGGGCGATGTGATGATTGGACTCGGTGGCGGTCACTATGCACCTCGTCACAAAGCAGTCCTCTCAGAATCTGAGCTATGGGCAGGTCATCTTCTGGCGAACTATGCTCTCCCTTTTGAGGAGCCGTCAGATGATGGACTGCCTGGAGGGGGATGGAGGCATTCAATCGAGGTCTCCGTTGAGGCAACTCGCGCAGCGTTTCCCGGCGCGAATCTGTTCGCCCATTTGGACAGGAAGTCGTTCAAGGCTTGGCAGCGTAACGCCATCACGGCTCTTCTGGATGGTCTTGACGTCCCAATCCGTCGCGGGCGCGAACTTGGTTAGGCCTCAGCAATTGTGAAGGCTCGCCGGACGCTGCAGCATTCAGATGAGGTTGTTCGGCCAACTTATTGTCAGCCTGATGCCGATCACTCCAAGATTCTTCATTCGATGGGTTGCCAAGAGGTATGTGGCCGGTTCTGACATAGGTAGTGCGATTCGTCTGATGAAGAAAATGAGCGAAGAAGGCGCGTGCTTCACAGTCGATGTGCTGGGCGAGGAAATCAGCGCGATGGACGAGGCTGATTTCTTCATCGAGGAGTACTCGAATCTAATAGACTCCATCGTAGAGAATGAACTTGATGCGAACATTTCAATCAAGCCCACTGCGTTAGGTCTTCTTATAGATCCAGAATCCGGCCTAGATAACATCGAGAAACTTCTCAGGAAGGCAGCAGAGCATGACATGTATGTCCGCTTAGACATGGAAGATCACAGAGTGACTCAGCCTACGATTGATGTCTGTCTCGCCATGCATGAGAAGGGTTTCAGGAACATAGGAGTGGTACTTCAGGGTAGACTATTCAGGACCCTTTCAGATATCGCTGAAATTTGTGCCGTCACCGGAAATCACACGGATTTCAGGATCTGCAAAGGAATCTATCTAGAGCCCGAGAACATAGCCTACTGCTCTTACAAGGACATCGTCAATGCGACCAATGATGCGATAGACGAGATGCTCGACTCAGGGGCTTATACGGCCATCGCCTCGCATGACAATCCTGTGATTTCACATGCCCTCGCTGCTTTGAGGCGAAGAGACATGGGGCCTAGCAAGCCAGACCCTAGGCATATCACGGAACCTTCTCGATCGGTAGGCAAGGGCCCGGGCTATGAGTTTCAGTTCCTACTCGGCGTCAGAGGAGACATCCGGCGCAAACTATCCGAGCAGGGACACAGGACTAGAATCTACATTCCATATGGGACGAAGTGGTATGAGTATAGCATGCGCAGACTAAGGGAGAACCCGGAGGTGGCGTTGCATGTTGC
This sequence comes from Methanobacteriota archaeon, assembly GCA_014240285.1. GTDB lineage: Archaea > Thermoplasmatota > Poseidoniia > Poseidoniales > Thalassarchaeaceae > Thalassarchaeum. The sequence continues at coordinate 11,135 of JAAZXI010000015.1, read as the reverse complement.
AAAGGCTCTGCTGATGCCATGGTCCAACCGACGCTAGTATCGCGTCCGAGTGGGGTGGAGGTACATCCTCCTGAGGTCTCCAGCCGTCCTACTTCCGCTAAGCGTCCTGCCCTTTCCCGTATGCAGGGCTCGAATCCGCCACCTCCTGCCATCGACTTCGAGAATGCTCCCGCAGGTGAAAACCCTCTCGGGCTCGCACTCTATGCTTGAAGCAATACTGTCCTCACCATCGGTGAGTGTCAGCTTCACTACGGCCCTGTCACAGCGCACTGCCCACATCGCTCTGATATCAGATGCCGCCAATCTATCATAAGGTCTTGAGGCGCCACCGTCGATTCGAGTTACCTCCCAAAGAGCCCCGTCTCGTTCGAAGACGTCTCCAATCGTGATGATTTCATCCTCGTCGACCTCAATGGAGCGCGACTCACTCTCCTTGCCGTCAGAGAGCGTCGCATTCACTTGCACAGCCTTCGGAGGACGTAGTACAATGGTGTGTACCTCGCCGCATTCGATGCACTTTGCAAGAACGTCGTCGCCACTACCTCTCGAGGTCCTACGTAGGACCTCGTGCTCGGTGCTTCGCAAGCAGTTCGGGCAACTAGCCGCGCCCGTATCGCCTCCATTATCCTCTGATTGCACGACACTCCGGATTACCCCCCTCTCTTGAAGCCATCCACGCATGCGATGATTGAATAGACGCACCCCTGAGCAATTCCCATGACCTCCGGTGACAGTGGCTTCGGTCTGCCTCAGATGTCCGAACAGGAAATGTTTGACAGGCTCCTTTCCGAGGACCCGGTGCGGGGCGATTCCGAGCCAGCCATCGCTGCTGGAATCGGGGAGCAGATGCTACACATGAGTCTGCGGCCCTTGCCCCGCTCGATGAGGGCAAGGATTAGGGACATCAGCGCAAGAGTACCGGCTAGGAACGCCGTACTAATCGGAGGTGGAATAGGTCACCTGTCGGCATGGCTACTAGACTTGTGGTGTGGGGATCCAGCCAACCCTCCTGAGCAGCCCCCTTCTCGCCCCGAATCGTTCAGGATAGTCGAACCAGGAGGTAAGTTCGGGATTATTATTGATCGTCTCATCCGCCGTCACGGCGCTGAGAACTGGACCCAGATTATCCAGATGCCTTGGGGCGAATTGGCCGCAGAGGCCGCGACCTGGTCAGCAGCCAGCGCGTCGCTGCCGGACTCTGCCAGACCCTCTCCCCTACCACTCCCTCTGGATCTCATAATCGTCGATACGGCCGAGAGGGAGAGGGCAGCGACTGCGGCCGCAGCCTTCGAATTACTCTCTCCCGGCGGGGTGATGCTGGTGCAGGAGCCTGAGGTCCCCACCGGCGATGTGGGGGAAGCAGATTCATCCTCCGAAATGACTCCCGCGCAGAGGAAGGTGGAGTCATTCAACACCTGGATCGAATTCGTCAAGAGAGTCAGCGGGACTCACTCTTTGGGCTTCGTCGAGTTGACAGGCGGGACACTGGCCGTGCTGCGCCGAGCTTGAAGCTCATCGAATATGGCGCGCCCGAAATCGCTCGGACTCACTTCGTGGTCATCAGAAACAATCACTGCGCTTTCGTTGCCCAGAGCCTGCATCAAGAGGTCGACCCTGAGGATTCCGTATCCGTAGTGATTGTCGTGCTCGCTTTGCCCCTCCTGCATCTGAGAGTTCTGCATGATGACGCTCTTCATCTGTGCCACTGCCGAAGCCCCTCCTGAATCACCCTCTCTCTGCATCTCAGGGTTGGCCTCAAGCGCGATGGCAAGCGCCCCAGATACCCATGCGGTAGCTGCTGAGGTGCCGCTGGACCATCCCCACCAAGCACCGTTCCCCATCCCCCCTGCCATGAGGACTGGGACCTCGTGAGCGGGAGCCACGACTTCGGGCTTCTTGTCAGGATCGTCACGAGGCAGAATGGGATTAGGCCATATTCTGCCGTTGTTGTCTCCCTCGGAGCTGCCTGTCCATATACTCCCCGTCCTAGTTATGCCGCCCACACAGATTACATCCTCTACCGATCCGGGCGACTCCACATCTCCGTCATCGTCCTCACCGTCGTTGCCTGCTGCGGCTACTACGAACACCCCTTCACCTATGGCATCCTCTACTGATTCCTCAAGGGCGTCGCTGGAAAGGAACCCAGAGCCGAACCCTTGGTCCCCTCCTAGGCTCAGAGAGATGATGTCCGCTTGGTTGTCCACACACCAGTCGACAGCCTCTGATATCTGCTCGTCGTCCCCAGTGCCCCCCTCTCCAATCGCTTTGGCAACGAGGAGGCTGACTCCGGGAGCGTTGCCCTGCAAACCGTCCCGCGCCACTATGATTCCCGCCATCGCAGTGCCGTGCCCCTCGTCGTCGTATGGCTGAGTAGCGCCATCTATAGCATCCAACCACCCTGTCAGTTCGATATCCTCGAGATCAGGATGCCCCATGTCTATACCGGAGTCGACAATGCACAGGGTGACTCCAGTCCCATCGCCCTGTACGACATCGAGTCCAGTGATGCCCCTATACTCGTCCTCCCAGGTCAGTAGAGCCGAAGGAGGACCTCCAATATTGACATCCTCTACCTCGGCCCAGACCCAGAGCATCACGACTGCCACACTCAGTAGAACGATGATTGCAGCAGAGGCGCCAATGACAATGCCCAGAGCGCCATTGCCTACACCATCCTCCTCACTGCCGTAATCAGGGACCGGCACTCCTTCAGAATGCTCCGCATCGAATGCATCCGCGACTTCAGAGACGTCATCGCCCCCCCACCATCCGCGCTCTTCCATCGGTATCGCCCGTACTCGGACGCGCACCGTCCTTGAATACTCGTCAAGTCTGCATGTGCATCTACCAGGCCTCGGGCCTGCTGAAGTGGCTGACAATGGTCGTGTTAGAACTACAACTAGGGCACTCGATGCGAATCGGCAGCACCGTGTCGCATTCTGGACACGACGTACCCGGCTTGCCCAAACCAGAGCAATCAGCAGAGCAAGGGACCTCTACTCTGCCGCTCTCATGTCGGACGGCTGGGGTGGAGCCACCGCAAATTGGGCATTTTCCCTGCTCGGCTTTGACAACTGTCTCCGGGGCCTCTCCTGCAACTTCCCTCGCCCTAACCGACTGAATCCTATCTTCTGCCCCGCCCAGCATGAACTGGGGGTACCAAAGCACGTGCATCATGAAAGCTGCTGCGAGGAATCCGGTAATGACGAACATGCCCACCAGTAGGTTGCTGTAGTCATCTATCGGCGGTCTTTGTGATATCGCGTGCGAGCCCGACCACGACATTAGGTTCACCATAATCATCCACATACCTAGGCTAAGGCTCCAAGCCCTAAGGCTGTGGTCTCTCCATGCCTTCTGGACGACTCTTGGGTCAGGGTGCGAGTGACGCTCCTCCACGTGGATGTCGCGAGTTTCAATGACGGCACGGTGTACGACTACGATGGACAGGAAGAATAGGACGAGATTGGAGATTACCGGCATCACCCAGTCCATACTTGTGGAGTCTGCAGGGAAGTCCGGTGACCCAGAGTGGGAGCTTATCGAGCCCAGCTGCACAACTAACATCGCTATCCACAGATAGACCATATTCTCTCTCATTATCGGGTATCTAGTCCACAGCGCCACGAAGAATCCCGTCCAGGCGATTATCGATAGCAGCCCCAGCATAAGCGACAGGTCAGACAGATTCTGGAAGCCACTGAGGCCCCACCGGTTGTAGTCGCCCCCGCCGGCCAACTCTCCGATTCCAAGGTCCCAGGCCCCCAGCACCATGCCGGCGAAGACCAGTCCGAGGCAAGTCAACTCGCCTACACCCCAGTGCCTCCGAATCATAGCAAGATGAAACGTGAAATCCTCGAGGAAGATATCCAGCAGCGCCAACCTCTCGTCTTTGTCAGCGAACCTCCGAGGTAGTTGGACATCGGTCAGACGAAGCGGCTCTCTGGCCGAATCGGTACCGGCTGCAGGCGCGGCCCCACCCTTATCCACGCTAACGCCGAATCAAGACACCGCATAAGGGACGCGCTGCGACTGCCCATCCGCGCCGGGATAGACAGAGGGGGATGAGTGGCGCCGAGAGGGAGATTTGAACTCCCGAGGGAAAATCCCACAAGATTTCCAGTCTTGCGCAATACCAGGCTATGCGATCTCGGCAGGCAACCCGGCGAGCGATATCAATCTCTTGAGTCTGTTGCACTCGTACAAGTCAATCCGCAGTGGTTAAATCGAGCCCACTGATGGCCGGGGCACTGCCACTGTGGCTTAGGGGTATAGCATCCCATTGGTAATGGGAAGGTCGGGAGTTCAATTCTCCCCAGTGGCTCCATCTAGAACTCCCGAGGGCAATCTTATTTCAAGATGAAAGTGCACCGATATTCCCCTGTTTTGCAAACAAGACCAATTCATTCATAATACACTAAACCCACGTAGCCTCATGTCAGCCGAGCGTAAGAGACTAGCAGGGGCCCTCGTACTCCTAATGCTCCTTGCACCATTAACGACCGCCGCGACCTCTTCATGGGTCGGACCATCTCCTGTGAACACACAAGGAGATTCGGTTACCATTACAGGATTCGAAGCCTTCGGAAACGCAACCATCTCGGACGCATGGTTGCATGTCTCAGACTCTCCAATGGCCGCTTCCTCAGAACCTAATTTAGTATGGGATAATACTGCCATAGAAAATGGAATGCTCCAAGACACTACTACCGATTTGATTCCTGGTTACCTTTCCCTCGAGGATGATGAAACACTATCGGACATTGCTCATTTCGATGACGGTGGATTCTCTATTGAGTTAGCTTCCCAGTACGCACCCGGTCCCGCATCTGCAGTGGTTTTGGGATTACATACTACTTCGGGATACACTCCTCACATTCATTGCAATAACCTAACTGGGTACAATCTGACTTCGGGATTTGATGAAGACAATAACGGCATCGTGGATAACAACGAGATTGTAACCGTTGATTACATGTGCCAAACGAATCAAACTGTCCAAGGAGGCAACGGTAATGCTGCCGATGGGACTGTAGTGAATGGAGTTGTAATTTACTCCACTGGCGATTTACCAGTTGGCAATGCGACATGCCCTGAAGGGGGTGTGTTTGCCCAATATGGAAATGACTACGGATATTACTACGACGGCAACACAGGACTCAACTCATCTGAGATTGACGCAGTGCTTTACTTCTGCGACAGGCCGGTGTTTTGGCAAGCTACCATTCTTGATTTAGGAGGAGCGATAGATGGCCAAAACCAGACTCTAGCTCATGGCGTTGTTCCTTCTAGTGCTACGGAGGGCACAGTAGTAGTGGCCACTTTACCGGGTAGTCCGTTGCATGCGGGAGCCGATACTTGGCTCGGGTTACCTAGCAGTGCTACTCCGACTCTTGCGACCCAAATCAACTACAGGTTGACTTTCGACCACTGGTTCCACCTTGATGGCAGTGAGGCTGGTGCTTGGATTGAGTACCAAGCCCAGAACTCCACTGGATGGGGGGACTGGACTTGGATCGCACCTAATGGAGGGTACCCATACACGATTAGTAACAGTTCCATATCGGTGAATGGCGCATCTTCGAGCGCCCTCCCAGTCTTCAGCGGCTCCACTCACAGCGGTTGGATGTCCGAGGAGTTAGACATTACAACGATACCTGATATGGCGAATGTATCGGATATCAAGTTCAGATTCAGAGTGTGGACCTCTGACAGTTCTTCACCGAAGCCGGGTTGGTATATCGATAACGTGATTATTCAAAATGATGGTAGTGGAGTTGGGGCATGGCATCATGGCTGCGATATTAATGGGTATGCCTCTCAGAACCTTGGGACTTACTGCTATTACTCCGCTAATGCTCTTGGTACCTTGTCGCAAACCGTCGACCTCACCAATGTTACAGACTTACAGTTCGATGTGCATTGGGACCTCGAGGGTTCTTCTTGGGACAATGCCTGCATTGAGCTCTGGAATCCTGCCGGAACTAATGGGGTAGACATAAGTTCCACAGGAACTACTTCCACGGCGACTCAATGCAGATCGCGAGTAGGTGCAATTCCGAAAAACGGGTATTCAGATATGAATGGGGTGTCATACGGTGATGATTCAGGAGGCCTAGTGACAATTGAGCTCAGTGTGCCACTTGCATATAGGATCAACAACGCTGAACTGAGGATAATTGTCCAGACCGATGGCTCAGTAAATTATGGCAACAGTGGCACATTTGGAGCTGACCCTGATGGAAGAGAAGGCCTCACTGTTTACGGATACAGAGGTTACGCATCGACCGGTGTCAGACTATTCGATCTAACATATTCCGGGAACACCAACGTGACAACTTCACCAACAGGGAATGAATGGCGCTTCCTAACTCTGAATTCTGGATACCTTAACACCAATTTCGGATTTGACGATTCTACTGCAACGTCTCCCACTATAGCGGATGCCCTTGGATTCACTAGATTCACCAGTGCTAACGACTGTGAGAGCACACAATGTGAATTCGTACTCGATGCATGGGGTGGCGGCAATAACGGCCCATCCGCGGCGTCTTCGTTCCCCTATTCATATGCGTTCGGTGGAGAAGGATCAGTTAACGCAGGAGTGACCAACGCATACCTCCTCACTCCCCTCTACCCTGTTCCGATGACAGGCCTAACCGAGTTTACCTTCGACCATTGGGTATGTTTCGATTACTACAACTACCTTGGTGGAGCATTATTCATTAATGTGAGCGGTGGAAACTGGCAGCACTTCGACCCCGGAACGTACACGGACACAATGTACACGTTTAGCACTGTAACCGTCTTAGATGGGCTGCAAATCTGGACCAATATCAATTGCGGGACCGATGAATACACTAGAGAGACCATCGACCTCTCTCCATACAGGGGGCAAACTGTTCAGTTCAAGTTCGTAGCAGCAACCAAGTACTCACGCACTGGAGTGGGCTGGTACATAGATAGCGTCGGCTTGAGGCAGGCAAACTTCAGCCAACCTGGAACTTGGCTGAGCCCAGAATTCTCTGTTGGACAGGATGACTTGTTCGATTGGGGCATGATAGAGATAGACGGTAGGTCTGATGACTATCTCAACAACACAATCACAGGAACTCTACTCGATTCTTCGACTATGAGCCCAATACCAGGATATTCGAATGCCGGGTTCCCTATCAGTTTAGCCGGACTTGATACTTCTGCTCATCCGCAGATTAGACTCAGGGTAAATCTGGATACCGAGAATCCCTTGTCTTCCCCGTTGATTGAGAAGATCAGGATAGGAGGTTCCAGACTGCTCTCTGCAGATATGATGGGTGTGAATGGGTGGCAACTACCTAACAGTATCCATTTGGTTGACGGAGTCCTCAATGCAACATTGGTATCGGGGACCATAACCTCTGATTACATCCACTCCCAGAGGCCAATTAAAGGAGTTAGCTTCTCAGGGAACACGACCTCAAATGTGCAGATTGAGGTTTTCGACTCTTCCGGAGTCTCACTGGGCTCTGCGCCCAAGGGTGGGTCGGTAGGCTTCACAACTCCTCAGACAGGGTTCTCGATAGAGGTCTCTCTACCAACGAATGGGTACATCAAAAGACTCGAAATTACTCCTCTGTATGGGGAACCGGCCAGAGATGTTTTGATTGATGCAACAGAGGATGGGAGCCTGGACTGGTCCTTCCCTTCCACACTCGGCAGAGGGCATTATGCTTGGCAGACGCAACTCATTGCAGATCAATCGGCTTTGGGCTCTGAACAAGGCTCTGATTCAATAACGCTGAATGTAGGGGCATCGGCAGTATCCGTTTATTCTATTGTTCCTCTGAGCTCATACGTCAATTCTGGACTCCTATCAGTCTCTTCTGACTCAGATGGGTTTGACTCTCCAGTGACAATTAGCGTTGCTGGAACGGCCTTCTCAACAGGCTCGGAGAGCGAGTTATTCACTTCCACTCTGTCTTCAACTCAACTCACGGCCATCAACTTGCTAGGATCGGGTTGGTCCGACTCCGGGACCAACAGAGATTGGAGAGTAATCGATTTCTCACTAACATCCACAACTTCGCAACAAGTTACAATCTCAGGACTGGCTTTGGGGTATACCATATTCGAAAACGTGTCTGGCCTAGGCCCTCAAATCGCTGATTACCACTATGCTCACACTCAGGCTGACCCACCACCTGTTCAGATTGGAATACCTTTCAATGTCACCACAGCTAAGGGGTCCATATCCATCACTGGCGACTTAGATTTCGACTATTTCTTGACCAACAGGGATTTCCAAGTCCCTAACACGCTTTATCCAGATGGGAACATGATAGAAATCGTAACGAGGCACCACCATTACATCGACAATTCACAGATTTCCCAAATCGTTCTCAGGGGCGTCGCTTCCGATGGACAGATTCTGGAGTTCGCAGTCGACAACAACCAAGACGGGTTGTGGAGCCAAGGAAATCCGGTCGTCTTCAACCAGAATTCCGGGACCAGTGTAGCGCCCTTGGATCTCTCATCCAGTTATGTCGAAATCCTGACTCACAACGACGGTTACGATGACGTGGTTGTTCATTGGATATTCAACATAAACTGGAATTGGGACGATGTCGAAACGATTAACTGGGTCTCCAAGGCAATGAACCTCGAACACGAAACCGTTTGGCCCGCCACAGCAGTCAGTGGCCTCATACCGGGTTCCAAGGCCGTCGAGAACGACTTGCAAATCGATACCTTCGAAATCAGGGATGTGTTCGGTCGCCTCATTTCGAACCAGTACTCGGATTTCTATCCGTTCGCATCTAAGGAAGGCAATGATCTGAACATCACTGGAACTGTGAGATTCCAAGATTCTGTGGATACGCGTCCAGCTTTCGGAGATTTCGAAGTAGGCTTGAACATGTCAAGCAACCTACTCTCCCTAAGCACCGGGGACTCAGGTAGTTTTGGAGGCTTGATTACACCTCCCATAAACAGTGACACCAACCAGCTTTCAGAGTTGTATCTCTCGCCACTAATGATCTCCGTCGGTCCTTCTGGTTCGACTGTAGGGGCCGAAGATGCGACGGGACTCACGCCCGTCATCATCATCCGTGTCGACTCCAATCCTCCTGTTGCAGGGGCCATACAGGTAAACACTCCAACAGGCCTACAGAATGCTCACGGTAAGGTCTGGGATCCTACCGTGCCACTCACGGTGTTCGTAACAATCGAAGAAGAAAGGGCCAGGGGAGATTTACTGACTCTTCGTTACTGGAGGGAATCTGTTGACGATGTCAATATGGATGGTATCGCCGATGAAGAAGAGTACCTTAGCCAGCATCATCCACTGACGGTCGGAATGACCGGTCAGCAGCAGATTAATTTCATGGGAATTGATGTCTCATCACAGTCTTTCAATAGCCCCGTTCACATGTACCTTGAGGGCACTGATTTCGCAGGATGGACTTACCAAGACGGGGGCACTGGGGGTGGGCCAGGTGTTGCGAATGCTTTGGCAACTGTGATTGTGGCGACCGATGAACCAACAAACATAATTTCTGAAGGATTCGATTTGAATCATGAAATCGGTTACCTCCTCGCCGGGCACACGCACACATTTTCGATGCAAGTTGAAGAAATGAACGGCATCAATACTCTGGACAATATCACTGTCATGCTGTGCGGCGATAACCCATCCAACTTGGGCGAGTTCTCCTACGATCCTTCAAGGGGAACACTCTGGTCGGCGGGGGACAGTCTAGTCACTCCATTGAGCGCCCAATCTTCTAAGCTAACTTCATCCACAACACAATTGAGTCTCATGTTCGAACTTTCATGGGACTATCCTTGGGAGGAAGGCCAAAACAGCTGCAAACCAAGTGTCAGCATCGAGGATGATTTGGTAACAGTGGCTTATCAGAACAACATTGGGGAACTATCTTGGGAACTCGACAACAAGTTCACGGCGGTACCGTCCTCACTTGAGGATTTAACCCCTCCAATCGTCAATACATCGGGCAACTACCTCTACCTGCAGCAGGGTGATGAGTTCCAGATTAGTGGGTTAATTTACTACTATGGTTCTCAAATACTCGCGACCGATATTCCTTCAGACCTCGAAGTAGAGTTAGAGGTAGTATACGGCACTCAGGAGGTTGATACTGTCGTAACTGTCAGCCCTGATGGAACATTCACAGGATCATTGGTCCTTCCTGCTAGAGTTCCACTGAATCCTGAGATGGCGGTTACTACCAGCGTCCACAATGTCCCCGGCCTGGGTTCTTCGGTTTCAAATGGCGATATGTCAGTCATTGTCGACAGCAAGGCGCCCCAGGTCTTCTTCGACATCCTAGAGTACCCAGATTCATCTCTAACTCTGTTAGATTCAGACATGCTCGCCCAAGTGCTGGTCACGGTCACAATGGTCGATGAGATTGGGATGAACGATGGTCCATTGCAGGTCTCTTGGGTGCTTGTGAGGAACAATTTACCGGTACCGGGAACTGAGGACTCAGGGGAATTGATGATGATAACTGATGGAGATACCAACGATGTTTACCAATCCACATTGGACATGGTGCCAGTAAACGGAATGGATCTTGAGTCGGTTGATGAAAATGGAAATATGATTACTTACTACATTTGGTTCTGGATCACGTCGATAGATAAGTCCGGGAATGAGATTATTGGCCCCGGAAGCGAATCGGCTCCAAGACAAGTTTCTCTTAGGATAATGGAATTCCTTGGACAGTTCACCCGCGCTGTAATCAATCCGACTGTCACCCCGGTACAAGGAGATATTCTCACCATTGAGACCTTCTGGGAGAATCCAGGTAAGAGAGAGGGCGAGATTGTGGTCGGACTCTATGAATTAGATGGCGAATCTTGGATTCCCTCCTTCTCCACTCTGAAGGATGGCGATGTCACTCTGACTATTCCTGTCGAGAGCTCGAGCATATATGCGGAGTTCCAGTGGGAGTCATGGCAGCCAGGACAGCCCAACCTTTACCTCATTGTCGATCAGGACTTCAATAATCCCTATCGGGCGATAACTGGGATTAATGTTCAGCCACCACCTTCAGAGGAAGAGAGTGGAGGCGGATCCGACATGCTCATCATCGGCGGTGTCCTGGTCGTCGTAGTACTCGGTATAGCGA
>JAAZXI010000014.1 GCA_014240285.1 Methanobacteriota archaeon | reverse complement strand
ACTTGCGGAAGACAGTTACACCCAGATGTCCGGCACAAGTATGTCCTGTCCCGCAGTTGCCGGGTTTGTTGCCGTCATGCTGGAGATAGACGGCAGTCTCGACCCGCAGGAGATTAAGGATTTGTTACAGAACAACTCCGAGAGACGCGGTCAGGCTTCGGAACCCAGCATCACTGACAAATGGAACGATCAGTACGGTTTCGGCATTGTGGGAACAACAGCACAGAACCGCCCCCACCTGGCGCGGGAGACTGGGTAGTCATGGAGAACCCTGAGGAGGGTTCGTGGTTAGTTGAGGGAGAAACTTACAGCGCAAGGGGGCACATAGACGAAGACGCAGAGACCAATGGCACGGTTGAAGAGGTCGCTGTCAGGATCTCATACACTCACAGGCCAGAGGACGAACCAAAGAAAGAAGTCATTTTACTCGACTGGCACCCCTCTCAAGGTACTACCAATTGGACTGCACCATTCACACTGCCCGAGTTCACAGAGGATGAGATTAACGTTCTCGAAGTTATAATCGAAGCTCAGGCGAAGAACGAGTTTGGGCAGTGGAGCGATGTGGTCGAACAGAAGCATGAGGTTGGCCTGGTCGCTGTAACAATGGGAGGGCCCAGTGGACAGAGTCCGATTTCAGGGGACGTCAATGTGTTCGGGACTTGGGATTCTGTGAATGGCGGAACTGTGCAGTGGAGACTGGGTACCGATTCTTGGGAAACGGCCCAGACCTTCGGAGGTAGCGGTAGCGGTAATGGTGACTGGTCTGTGACTTGGAATACCGAGGACGTAGATGATGGATTCTACCGCCTCTCTTCTAGGATGGTAAGTGGAGATGGCATTTACTCCGAGGAGATACGTCGGACTGTCGAAGTGGACAACGATCCACCCGCTGCGGACTTGATTTTCAGGTCCGGACTCTCGATTGAGGAGTACGGAATCCACCTAACTGAGACTTACGTAAACACTTTTCTCGAAGTCCGTACTGAGATTCGTAACGACGGTGACTTGACGGCATCAAACCTCGCTATCTCACTTTATGAGGATGGTTCGCGCAAGGACGAGATGGTGCTGCCCAGCATCGACAGCGGGGACATCGTTGAAGTAGTGCTCTACTGGAATCCAACCACCGTCGGCGACAAGGTCGTGATGGTGTCGCTGGACCCGGCTGATTCGATTGAGGAACTGAATGAGGATGATAACGATCAGTCAATCACATTCCCTGTAATCCAGAGGCCCCAAGGCATAGACTTGGCCTTCCGCGAAGGAGCGCTTAGGACCGAACCCGCGATACCACGTCCCGATGAACAGTTCCTGATCACTGCTAGAGTCGACAATCTCGGTTCCAGTGACGCCACCGACGTCGAAGCCTCACTAGAGATTCGAAACGATTTGGGCTGGGAACTCGTTTCATCTACTTCCATCTCCCTAGTGGTCGGCCAAGGTGCGTCACAGCTATCTTTCGCTCACCGGGTCAACCAGTCCGGGCCGCTTGAAGTCAGGGTATCTTTGAGCGGCTCTGAAGTGGCAGACCTCGATTGGAGCAACAACCAGGTCGAGGCGACGGTGCTGGTCGACGAGTCCACACTTTCGGGCGCCCGCGCGATGACCTTTGGAACAGGAGAGGTTCCAATCAGTATCATCGATCTCGACGATGAGGGCATAGTAATCACCGACAACGGCGGGGTGCTATCGTTATACAGACTGAATTCGAACAGAGGTACCACAGCATGCACCAATGTGTTAGCTGAGATGTGGACAGGCGACATAGCAACTTCGAGCACCGAGGATGGTTGGGCTCACGTCGTCTGGACGCGTAGATTCCTCGATTCCTCTGGATACTTTCTCCAGACCCTGAGCTACTCTGCCATAGACGCCACATGTCAGATGACGCCGATTCAGGACCTGATGGAACCCCTCCTGCTTTCTGATGGCAAGTACTGGGGCATCGACATAGACGTCGATGATGAGGAGGTCTTAGTCTCGGGCTATCACAGGGACATGTTCACCGGAGGTACATTCGGAGACCAAACCAGCGTTTTCCTGCTGCACGCGGACAATCCAACCAAATCGTCCGACTGGACTCTTACTCCGAACATCATTGGCGAGATAGACCTGATTCCGGGGGCAGCCAGTTCGCTGGACGTGGAGTTTGGAGAAGACGACAGGGCACACTTGCTGTACCAGTCCACGAGAAGTGATTCGACTGGCATAGAGAGACATGGCCTATGGTACGCACACGGTCTAATCGAGCAGTCTTCGTGGACCTTCAAGAAAGCGGTTGGTGACGAGGCCTCCCTTGCTGTCATGAAAGTCCAAATCATCGATGATGAAGAGCGGATTACGGCAGCTTGGAGGGAGGGCGAGGGGCACGAGTCAGTGATGATTGTCATGGTGGTCGACTCGTCGTTCGAAGCAATTGACAACCTGTCTCGCACCTATCCCTCGAGGGGACTGAGCTCCATCGTGATGCAAGAGGTCGACAGAGGTGTACAGGTGTTCTTCGATGTGGTCGGGCCCACCGGACCTCAAGTCATGTTTGGCATCATAGATGCTGAGGAGGGGTGGCTGGGACTATCCAACCGCCTCAACCTAGGTAACCTCTACCTCATGGACCGTTCCCCAGTCAGCAGCGAGACTGTATTCATCCACACATCAGCCAGTGGTTGGCTGATCAGAGCGGTCGTGGACGACCACGACCCTAACAACGACGGCGGATCCCTGCTCGATCAATTGAGGCACACTCTCGGCCTAGATGAGCAGAACTTCAACATCCTGCTAGGTGGATTCGCAATCACCATCCTGCTTCTGTGTACAGTCATCCTGACAACTCTATCCGCGAGGGGGATCAGATGGATGAGAGGTCGTAGGAAGGTCGAGGCTTCTGGCACTGTGCTGCTAGAAGAGGACGTAGTAGATGTTGTCGATGATGCAGACATCGCGGTGAAGACTGGCGCGGAGGACGACGTCAATTTGGTCGAGTTGGTAGAAGTCAACGAGGAGTTTGAAGGTCGCCGGAGCCGCCGCCGGAAGCGGATTCAGATGGCAACCGAAGCCCCTGAACTGCCATCAACACCTACCCTCCCCTCGGAACATGATGCAGAGGTTCCCGAGGTCCCCTTTTCGCCCCCTGAGTTGCAACTCAACAGGCCGGTCATATGCTCCGAGTGCAACAGCAAGTTCGAAGCTCCACTCGATATTCGGGCCGCTAGGTGCCCTGTATGCGGAGAGAACATCGCCCTCTGAGGTCTCAGATGGCGTCGATACTGCTCGCCTCGGCCTCCCAACGTCGGTACGACTGGCTGAGAGAGTTACTGGTCGACAGTGGGTCGGAAATAGAGTCTAACCCCCTAGTCTCACCTGAACCCGCACCCTCCAGCGGATTGGATGTAGGGGTGCAGACTGAGGCCACGTGCATTGCGAAGGCGAATGCCGCAGCCAGTGAGATAGCGATATCCGGGACTTCTCATGATTTGATCATCGTCGCAGACACCCTAGTGGAAGATCCGGGGGACCCTCTCGTCGCCATGGGCAAGCCGGACGACGTCGTCTCAGCCACTGCGATGCTGCTCAGACTGTCGGGCCGAAGACACCGCGTCTGGTCTTCAACGGCTCTGCTCTGGTCACCTGAGAGTGAAAGGAAGGGGATTGAAATCCTGCACGGAGGATGGAGTGCGGATATCTGGACAGAGTCGGCCATCGTCGAGTTCGACGACCTCTCTGAGAGAATTCTATCCGAATTGATACTCAGCGACTCTTGGGCCGGGAAGGCGGGCGCATACGACCTAGCCGGAGAAGCTGGCGCTAACGCAAATCTGGTAGAGGGGCGCGAGGTCACTGTGCTCGGATTCGCACCTGCGGCCATCGACGCGCTGCTCGAAGCTCTGAACTAAACGAAGACCACGCCACCGTGCTTGAGGACGAAGTCGCGCTGCAACTCGTCAAACCACTCCAGCATAGTCGAGGTGAAACGCACGGCAACGATCTCGGAGTCTATCAGTAGGTCGTCCTGAATCCCCTTCAAAGTACCAGGTGCGGCCCCGCAAGACACGCAGGCCCCATCTAAGTCGAGAATTAGGGAAAGTGCTCTACTGCCGCTTTTCAGCGCCTCTATGGATGCCTGCGTCACGACCAAGGCCCCCCCATGCCCATCTAAGGCTGCTCTGACGGGACCTAGCCGCGCCATCAGCGCTGGGACGAGGTCACTGTCCTCCGTCTCGAAAAGATCGACCACAGAGAGGGTTTCCAGACGGGCTATCTCCTCGGGGTCGTGAGACTCTGAGACTCTCCTCTGAGCCTCCTTCTCCATTGCCGCTCCAATCTGTGCACGGTAGGCCTCTTCGATGGTGTCGGAGACTGTAGTAGGGGTGCCTTCTCCCTCTGTCATGATTGGCTGGAGGGGGTTCCTGATTTTAGGGTGACCTAAAAACAAAGCAGACATTCAAAAGGGGCGTGAGTCGGAACATGGCCATGGGACATGGCGAGTCTGATATCGAGGCGCTGTTGGAGATTCGAAATCTGCATGCTGGAATCGACGATACGCAGATACTGAAGGGTATCGACCTCAGTATCGCCCCCGGAGAGATACACGCCATAATGGGGCGAAATGGGAGTGGCAAAACGACCGCTGCCAACATCATCATGGGACATCCCGATTTCGAGGTCGAAGAGGGAGAGTTACTGCTTTCCGGAGAGAATCTGTTGGAGTTAGAACCGTGGGAGAGAGCGCGTGAGGGCGTGTTCCTGTCATTCCAGTACCCTCAAGCAGTCCCCGGGCTTCAAGTCGGCAACTTCCTCAGGAAGTCTGTCGCGAGTATCAGAGGCGAAGAAGCCGCTAAGGGTGCTGATTTCAGGAGAGAGTTGAATGAGGCCATGGATACTCTCAAGATACCGCGGAACTTCCTCTCCAGATATGTCAACGACGGTTTCAGCGGCGGCGAGAAAAAGCGCTTCGAGATACTGCAGCTGCTCCTGCTCAAACCCAAGTTGGCCATATTGGACGAGACCGACAGCGGCCTCGACATAGATGGCATCAAGACTGTCGCGGCAGGAATTAACGCCGCCGTCAGGGGAACTGACTCAGGCGCACTCATCATCACGCACTACTCGCGCATTCTTGAGCATGTCCAGCCAGATAAGATCCATGTCCTGATAGGAGGTCAGATAGTTGCCACAGGAGGTCCTGAGCTCGCTACGCAACTAGAAGAGCGAGGTTACGAGTGGCTGGACTCGAAGGCTGAAGTGGAGGGAATAGCATAATGCCAGTCAACCAGGTAGCACAGGAGGCCGTCGGAGACTACAAGGCCGGATGGCACGACCCAGAGAACTCCACAATCCGCTTCGACTTTGGGCTCTCCGAGCAGGTCGTCAGAGAAATCTCGGCGATTAAGGAGGAACCGCAGTGGATGACCGATATCCGCGTCAAGGCGTTCCACCACTTCATGGAGCGCCCGATGCCCACATGGGGTTCTACTGAGTTGCTCAACTCGATTAAGTTCGATGAGATCTGCTACTTTCTACGCTCGGGCGAAGGCACGGAGAATGACTGGGATGATGTTCCTGAGGATGTCCGGAACACCTTCGACAAACTGGGCATACCTGAGGCCGAGCAGAAGTGGCTCTCGGGGGTGACAGCACAGTACGAGTCGGAGGCCGTCTACCACAGTATCCGTGAGGACCTCGAGAAGCAGGGCGTCATCTTCCTCGATATGGATAGTGGCCTCCGTGAGCATGAGGACATCGTGAAGAAATATTTCTGCAGTATCATCCCCTACCAAGACAACAAGTTTAGCGCGCTCAACACCGCCGTATGGTCGGGAGGATCGTTCATCTATGTCCCCAAGGGGGTTCACGTCGAGATGCCGGTGCAGGCCTACTTCCGCATCAACGCCAAGAACATGGGTCAGTTCGAACGCACGCTGATAATCGCCGACGAAGGCTCGTCGATTCACTACGTTGAGGGCTGCACTGCCCCCACCTACTCTACCGATTCACTGCACAGTGCCGTCGTTGAGCTCATTGCGATGCCAGGTGCATACATCCGCTACACCACAATCCAGAACTGGTCGAACAACGTCTACAACCTAGTCACCAAGCGGGGCATCGCACACGAGAACTCGACTATCGAGTGGGTCGACGGAAACATCGGATCGAAGTTGACAATGAAGTACCCAGCAGTGATTCTCAAAGGAGAGGGGTCGCACGCCGAAGTCATCTCCGTAGCCTACGCAGGCGAAGGAATGCATCAGGATGCCGGGGCGAAGGTGCATCATCTAGCGTCGAACACCACCAGTAAGATTCTCTCCAAGAGCATCACCAAGAATGGCGGCCGCGGGAGCTACCGGGGTTTGGTGTCGGTGAGCAGGAAGGCAGAAAACTGCAAGGTGAATGTCGTCTGTGACGCACTCATTCTCGACGAGCAAAGCCAATCTGACACCTATCCTACGATGGAGATCAAGAACCCCTCCTGCCGCTGCGAACACGAAGCATCGGTCAGCAAGGTGAGCGACGACCAGTTGTTCTACCTGATGAGCCGCGGTCACTCAGAAGACAAGGCGCTCGCAATGATAGTCAATGGGTTCTTCGAGCCATTCGTCCGTGAACTACCGATGGAATACGCAGTCGAACTCAACCAGCTTATGGCCCTCGAAATGGAAGGCAGCATAGGCTGATTCGGGGTGAGCCATTGGATTCCACCGCAGAGTACCTGTCTCTCGACGAGCCCACTAGGTCCAGCCATCTCTGGAAATATACGCCATGGCGCAGGATTCACCCCACCGGAGACATCACCAGCATCCCTGATGTTGGAACGCCCCGCCTCAGGCTCGTCGGTCTCGATGGAGGAGATGCTCCAGAGGGGATACGCCTAGAGAAAGGGGTGATGTCTGTGTCAGGACTTCCGGAGGGCGATGTGGTCACGGGCTCATTCTTGCAGGCAGCCTCAGCGAGTTCACAGTGGATCCTCCGTATCGAACCCGGCTTCTCCTCACAAGACCCTGTGGTTCTCGACATCGATGTGAAGGGTTCGTCATCAATCCTGCATCTCTCACTCGATGTGGGACGATTGTCCGAGTTGGAGTTGATTACGCGAGTGAGGGGCTCTGGCAAGTGGTTCGGTCTTCTGCGTACCGGGGAAATCGGAGCCGGGGCCGTCCTCAATGACGTGGTCGTCTGCCTGCAGGACGAGGGTACTTTGCTCCGTGTCGATTCGATAGCAATCGGCAGGGACGCGCAGGTGCGCGCAGGGACTGTCTCTTCTGGCTCCGAGCGGACCAAGGCAGACCTGCGTTACAGGATGGGGGAGCCGGGGGGCAACCTCAGGGTTCTCGGCTCGATACTCTCTGTAGACTCGATGCACATAGACCACCATGTGGAGATATACCACGATGCTCCCGAAACTTTCAGCCGGCTCACATGGAACTCAGCGTGTGGAGGAGATAGTAGGACTGTCGGGACGGGGATGCTCAGGGTCGCCGATGGCTCACGGGGGGCAGATGCCGCTCAGATCTTCCACAACCTGTTGCTCTCGGCTGACGCCGAAGCTGACTCCATCCCGGAGTTGGAGGTACTGGAGCACGAGGTCGTTGGTTGTGGACACGGCACAGCCAACGGGCCGATAGATGAGGACCAGGTTTTCTACCTCGAGTCTAGGGGCTTCGACCCATCTGAGGCCAGAAGCGCCCTAATCGCAGCCTTCCTCAACTCAACCCTCTCCGAAATGGGGAGTGATTCGCTGCATGACTGGCTGGTCGAGCTCCTGAACTCAGAGTTACGCACCCCAGACGCTTAAGGACAGTAATTAATTTGAACCGGGCTAAGAAGTCCGGTCCATGGATGTTGATTACTGCGAAGACATCTCGTGCCAATGCGGTTTCAGAGGCGGGGCCATCCCAATGCGCCAACACATGGAGTGTCCTCGCTGCTTCAGAGTGGTCGAGGCGTGCTGCGAGGGAGTTCCCGAGTACCCCTAGGCTGAGCGATCCCTGTAACCAGACAGGAGTGCGGTCATCAGGAGTCCCGCGGCGGCGCCGAAAGTCATCCCCTGCCCTTCCATCCCTGTGCCTGCGAGATCCCTGAAAGCGAGAGTCATTGCACCCGTCATAGGGACCACGAAAACCGCGAATCTTCCTAACCACTGCTTCGGTGTGGGCGCCCTGCCCATCGGCCTCAGAGTGACTGAGCTCGACTTCTGTATCACCTGCCACTCGGCACTCTGGGCTCCGACCTTCAGCCGCTGCATTACAGCAGGCCTGATTCCAGGGTCTGCCGACCCTGGGTGAGTGGCCTCACCTCTCCCTGTGACCAGTTTCAACCGTCCAAGGTCTGACCTGCGCTCAAGTAGCCTGTCTGCCAAAGCGGCCGCAGAAGGGGCATCGAGACCATGCAGGTCCACTACCAAGACTCCTCTGTCCCGCCTCACCTGCTCCTCTA
Organism: Methanobacteriota archaeon; assembly: GCA_014240285.1. Classification (GTDB taxonomy): domain Archaea; phylum Thermoplasmatota; class Poseidoniia; order Poseidoniales; family Thalassarchaeaceae; genus Thalassarchaeum. Next base: position 18,502 of record JAAZXI010000014.1, on the reverse strand, counting down.
CGGACCAAGTGTCACCTTCTGAATCAGGGGCTCTTTCTTCGATTATCGCTAGGATTGCTCTGACCTTGACAATCTCCTGCTCTCTTATGGCTCCGAGATCCCTGCCGGAGCGAGTTGTCTCACGGAGCCTGTAGTATGCGAATGTGGTTACTACCACTGCTGACGTGAACCCGGCAACGAGACCGGAACGCAGAGAGCTCGTGACCTCAGGACTGTCTAGTCCGCTGACAAAGATTGCGATGAATGTCGCCATCACTGCAACCATCGAGCCGACCACTATGCCGAGCCATGCCGCATCGCGGTAGTTCAGGTCACCCATGCGGAGCGGAGTGAGTGCTTGCTCAAAAGAGTGCGAGGATGTCGAAAAAGACCGTGTGACATAGTTCATCAGTATGTCTTACATGCGAGGGGCATGGAGTCGCTGGCAAATGGACTGAGTGACAGAACTAGGGAAATGAGCGTCAGCAGGATCGTAGTTGCATTAGCCGGAGGGTACCTGCTGCTGAGCTTCATCGCTCCGGCGATGATGGCCGAGGGAACGGTTCCAGAGCTCTCTGGCAGAGCTAACGCCATGGACTACGCCACTGATGGCGGCTGGGGCAATCAGGACCACGGTGAGGATTCGGACATGGGTCATGATCAATCGATGCACGGAGGAACCTTCTCTTGGACCAATCTTAACCCGGCATGGGCCTTCGTTTACGGCTTTGGAGACCTGAACTGCCATCAGAAGCACGAGAGATCCTGGGAAATCAACGGCAACCAGATGCCGGTTTGTACGCGGGATGTAGGAATCTTTCTCGGCTTGGCCATTGGGGCAGCGCTGTTCGGTTGGCGGGGACTCAATCGTTGGACCATTAGGGACAGTTTCCTCTCAGTTTTCCCTGATGCCCGTTTAGAGTCGATCTATCTGGCCGATCGGAGGATGCTGGCCATGCTCGCCATAATCTGCATCGGACTCGTACCGATGGCTGCCGATGGTTTCACACAGATGTCAACTGAGTACGAGTCGACCAACCCGCTCAGGGTGTTAACCGGAATCGCAGCAGGCACAGTAGTAGGGTGGTGGTTCTCCGCGGCACTGTGTGCTAGAACGAAATACTTCGATGATGATCCTTCCTCGGTCCTGTTGCCGGCCAATGCAAGGCTGACAATAAAGTGATTATCGGTACTTGCCCTGCCACCATGATACGAGTCCGCTCGTTCCGGCGGGGAGCGGAGAATCTACCGTACCCGATCCCAACAGCGCTATCCTCTCCAGTGAGTCCCTGACCGCTGAGGGATGTTCGCCGGACCTGACGACCTGACCCATCGCAAATCTAAGATGGGTCTCCGGATTGTCCGACCTCCATCGGCGAATCGCGTCCCTGAGTGGCCAAATAGCGAGCATTGTCAGTCCCAATGTACGATAGCGCTGCTTCAAATGGGATCTCGGGGCGTCCCCGCCCACTAGTGCCCTGTGCTTGTGCACCCAGTCTGTGCGCTCGTGGAGGAATTTGACTATCCTCTGAGTGTGGCGCTTGGAGACAGCTCTCACTGGGCCGAGTGCCTGACGCAATTCGGAGATATCAGCTGACGGCAACAGGGAGAGGGTGCCGCATATCGAAGACATGGAATGAGAGAGGATACTGCGGGGTACATCGACTCTGGATTCCTCGCTTACCCCCTCCAGTGCAGCATCGTGCTCTGATTGGGCGTCCCTGAGAATCCGCCATGGTGCAGAGCCGTCGAGCCAGTTTGAACTTTCGCTGGCCGGTTCAATTCCGATTCCAGAGAGTGTCGTCTGTCCCTTTGAGGTCCTCATCAACCCGCGCAGGAAGTGTCTCTCGACGACCTCCACCCCTACATTGAGTGGTTTTGGCCTAGAATGTATGAACTTCCTGACTCTTCGGGTCAGTTCACGCCGGAACTCCCGTTCGGTCCCTTCGTTCAGAACCGGTCCAATCACCGCACCCATGTCGAACGGCGTAGGCATCTCAATCTCACCTGACAGCAGTCTGGTGTAACCTTCTCTGATTAGATGCTGCAGTTCTGAGGTCTCAAAGTACTCCTCCTTCTCAGTCAACGCCCTCAGCGTACCTCCCTTGATCCTCCTCAACGCCACCTCGGGGTCGCAGTCGACCCAGATGCAGAGGTCCGGGACCAGTGCCGCCGAGTTCATATGCGCCACTCTATCGACACCGAGCCCCCCTACAACTCCCTGGTATACCAACGAAGAGTGGATATTTCTCTCACTGACCACTGCCCTGCCCTCCTCCAAACGGGGGAGTATCCAGCCATGTGAGTGGTCGACCCTATCAGCGGCGAACAGTCCGGCCTCCTGCTCGGGAGTCATCGTCTGCTTGCGAACCGACTCGATGGCTAGACGACCGAGCGGATGCTCCCTGCGCGGCTCCCCAGTGACCTCGACAGAAGTGAAAGAGAACTCCTTTTCCAGTACTTCAGAGATTACCTTGGTAGCGAGGCCTTTGCCGCTCCCATCGCCTCCTTCGATAGTAATCAGGTACACGGGTAAACCTCGAGTTAATCCTCTGTGTAATCAGTGAACTGATCCCTAGCGACATGGACCATACCCATCCCCAATAGGATGAACATAGGGCCGATGAACAGCATACCACGGCTCCAGAGTCCGAAGAAAGACAGCCACCAAGTTCGCCGGTAGCGGTCGCCCCGGTAGGCCTCAAGGCCCCCTACCATGCCAGCCAGTCCGGCCAGCAGTGTGAGAGCTGCTATGGTAGAGCCGATTAGCACCGACTCGCTGAGATGGCTCTCTCCGGACATATCATACTCGTCGATCCCATCACCAGGCGTCAGTGTGACGGAGATCTGAGCGTGGTCGCCCGGCACTAGGATGATCTTGACGGTTCGGTTCTCAGGGTGCTCGACCAACAAGGTGGATGACCGTCTAGGTACATCATCTATAGAGAACCGGCCTCCAGAGTCTGTGAAATCGTGTCCTATCTCGAGTTCTTCGGAATCGAGGATGCTGACTCTAACGCCTTCTGCCGGTTCTCCTCCTGTGGTGCCGTCCTCTAGCGCAGTGCTGACGATTCCGTCGACATCTGCCAGCCCGTCTGAGCCATCCAACTGTCCAGTTAGGATTTCGCCCACATTTGTCGAAATTAGAACGATTCCGAGAAGGACTCCGAGAAGGCTCCCCACGAATATCATCAATGCTCCGGCCACCCTAGTGGTTGAATCAACTGAGAGATCATGCAGCCACAGTTCCATAGCACTGTAATCGTCAAACTCGTCTCCGTTCACCTCGCTCACTGCCCCTCACCCGCCTCTTGCTTCTCCTCGCTGGGCATCGGCGACTGTTCAGTCTGCCGCTTAGTTACCATCAGTATGAGGAAATACATTATCGAGCTCAAAAGACGCATTGAACTCAGGAAGATTACCATTACGGCAATCAGCAGGACCGGCCAGATCGACTTCAAGATGGACAGGACCAAGGGCTCTGAATCCTCTTCATCATGAACGGCCTGAGTACCTCCAAACGATACCAGATGCATGGATGTCCAGTTCTTGCCCGTGATAAGGAAGGCGTCCTGCTCTGAGATGTAGGCAATCCCATTCAGAACGGCGTTGTAGTCATCTGACTCATTCTCGGCGAGCGTCGAGGCGTCAATAGTCAGCCCGACCTCGCCGGTGCTCTTGTTAATGGCGATGATGGAATCGCTCCCCCAAACGTTGGCGTACACCGTCTGACCGACACACTCAAGCTCGTTGAGTAGACTCACTTCGTTGCCTTGCTCGGTCACCTGCAGGGTCGATGCCAACGTGAAGTCTTCCGGGTCCCTGAAGGCCAGTTCAGAAGTTCCGTTGGACATCACTAGATGGGTTCCGTCGTAGCACAGTCCCCAGCCCTCTCCCGAGTAGGTGTGATTGGCGACCACGGTAAGAGATTCGATGTCGAATACCAGTGCGACACCCGCCTTCCAAGTCAACATCACGATGCTGTCACCGACGACCGTGATACCTTCTGCGAATAGCGACTCGTCGAGTTCGGTCTGACGGATCACCTGGCCGCTCAAGGGGTCGACCTCTCTGAGGCTGGAGTGCCCATACAATCCGGTGCTCTCATAGAGTGAACCATCATGCATCTCGAGTCCCTGCGTGAAAGCTTCCGAATCGTGCTGGTGCGAGGATATCAAAACTAATTCGGGTGTTTCCGATTGCGCTTGAGCGGCCGCTGGAAGACTGCATGTGATGACGAGGAGTACTAGTGCGACGACCGTCACTGGCGCTGTGCCATGCCGATTCATGTACGAACGATGCTCCATCGATGTTAAAATAGGTCTTTGAGCGGATTGGTGCTGAAAACAACACGGAGTGTTGAACATGCCCCCCCTCAATGCAGCAGCGTCCCGTCGAGCATCCGCCATACTGGTCCTGACGATGCTTCTCGCCAGTCTTTCTCCGTTGGTTCTCGCGGAGACGGAATCCACTGAATCGGCGACTAGGGTCATGTCGGGCGATCTATCGGAGTTCGACCCCTCTATTGAGGGCAAGCGGTACCTGTTCACAGATGAATCCGAACCGGTATTCTCGGCTACTGGCCACCTGAAGATGGAATGGAGGGAAGCAGGTTATCCGGGACTGGTGCTCCCATTCTCCGCCGGTTATCTGAACTCGAAATTTTCAGCCCGTTCCTGTGAGGATGCATGGAGTCAGGGCGACACCGGCAACATCTCCACGGCCAGTGGAACAGTATCTGTCACGGTGCAGAAGACGTCTGCCAATTCTGCTATCCTAGTGGAGAACGGTCAGATTATCCCCTCAATCACTCTAAATGACATTGCCTCAACCTGGGAATCGACGATTTACCCCACAGACACGACCTACTTCGGCAGTCCTCCCGATGTCGACAACAACTGCCAGATTGAGATTGTTTTGATTGACATAGACAACGCAGGAGGCATTGGGGGCTACTTCTCTCCCGGAATCTCATCGGTTAGAGAGTCAGTGTTCGTAGATGTAAACGATTTGAGTTCGAGGAATACCATCCTTGCTCACGAGTTTGAGCATCTGCTGCACAACTCCAGAGACCCGTTCGAGTACCTGTGGATTGATGAGGGAGCTGCAGATATGGCAGCCTACCTGTGCTTCGGTGTCACCGGTGCACTGACGGAGCACGCCAACGAATGGTCGCAGGATAGCAGCCTCAGTGTGAGATGGTGGAACGACAGGATAGCCGACTACGGAGCCGGTTTCATGTTCATGATGTACCTAGCCGACAAGCTCGGAGGTGGAGCCGCAATCCAGAGCCTAGTCGCCGATACGGCTATCGGAGGAGCGGGGATCGAGAATCTGGCCCAGAACCCGGAGACGGGTGCTACCGCTATTGGGACGACGATGAGTGAGATTTTCGCCAACTTCAGCGCAGCGGTATCTCTCGATAGCGCCCAAGGTGCCTTCGGGTTCTCCAACCTCGATCTAACCTCAGGGTGTATCGCCGCCTACATCTGCAAGGCCCAGATGAGCGGTTACAACGATCAGTGGGTCAACGACTGGAACAGCTCCAGTCAGAGCATAGAGGGTTGGGGTATGAGGGCCTACAAATTCGCCCAGGGATCCGGCGCTCCGCTCAATCTGATGGTGCAGCCAACTCAGTTCGGCTTCACAGGGGCTGTCATGGCTCGCGACGCGGTCACCGGAACCTGGTCGATGAGCAACCTGCGCATCGACTCCGGGACCGGAGCCGGGACCGGGTTAGTGCACGGCTTCGGAAACACCACTGACGAGGTCTGGCTACTCACATGGTACGAGTCCATGGTCACAGACTGCGACTACAACTTCCTCAGCTGTGGCATAACTACGGGATCTTATCCGACGGCCTCGCTCACAGTGTATGCCGGTCTAATCACTGATCCGGCAGAGGTCTCTATAGACACCCTCACCCCCTTCGACAGGGATGAAAACGGTTTGGACGACAGTGTTCGGATCGACCTGGAGGTGGAGTCGAACGCGTTCTGGGAGATCCTTGAAGTGACCGTCGAGGCTTACGTCAACAACAGCATTTCCGATTCAGTGGTGTTCGACATCACTGCGGGCAATAGTATTCCATCCCCTTCTAGCGTCTGGTTCACGCCCCCCTCATCAGGAGACTGGACCTTTGGCATCCGCATCCGCGATGTCTCCGGCGAGATTGTTGACCAGGCGTTTTCTCTCCCTCTGGCTCTGGCCAACATGGAGCCTGTCGCATCCGGATCGATGTCTACCTCAGTTACCCAGACCTGGCTTCCGGTGGCTATGTTCGGCTCGGGGTACGACTCATGGGGCTTCGGCCAGGTAAATGGCACCTTCAACCACAACGCCACCCCGGTTGGGTATATCTGGGACCTTGGGGACAACAACTCGTCCGGATTGAAGAACCCGGTCCACTCGTACCTCAATGCCGGAGACTACCAAGTCGTCCTAGTGGTGCAGGATCAGGGCGGATACTATTCGGAGTCACAGATCTGGAACATCTCGGTGAGCGATACCTCAGAGCCAGTTCCGGAGATCTCTGTGGAAGGAGTCGTCATCACCGATGAACTGGTGTTGCTGACTGGCCAGAGAGTGCAGTTCTCCGCTAGGGGGACAATCGATAACATGCCCCTCGATGAACTAGTCTTCACATGGGACTGGGGAGACGGGCAGACAGAGGGGGGCCGGGGGGCAGCCGAGGCCGGGCACTCATGGGTGGATGGGAGCGCTGACGGAATCATCTACACGCTGAATCTAGCAGTTGACGACGGCATTCACATCGTCGAGCACTCCCTATACATCAAGGTCCTGAACCGACTGCCGAAGCAGATCTTTGATGCACCCCTACAGACCTACACCCTGACTCCACTAACCATGCCTACTGTCTTCGAGGACTCAGATGGGATGATTGTCGAATACAGTTGGTTCTTCGAGGGAGGGGTCAATCTGGACGGCTCTGGGATGGCTCTGACTTCCGACTTCTCCTCAACCGAGTCTATACAGCAGAACCCCAGTGCCGGATGGCTTGAGCCGGGTATGAAGAACGTCACCATAGAAGTCACCGACGATGATGGCAACACCTCCGTGGCCTGGCTTCAGGTTCAGGTGCTGAACCAGAGGCCAGTCGCCGTGTTCGCAAGACCTCTGGATGGTACCGTGGACACGGTATACACATTCGTCAGCGAGTCGTTCGACCCCGATGGGGACACGGCCCTGCTGCAGACCATGTGGGAGATTTCAGACCTCGACGATTCGATATACAACGTCTCCTCGGTGAGTCATACCTTCCTCGAGCCCGGACTGTATGTCGTCAGTCTCACTGTAATCGATGAAAAAGGACTCTCTTCGGCCACCAAGTCGTACTCGTTAAGGATAGCCAATCCTCTGCCAATCCCTGAGTTTGAGTTCAGCTGCCCGAGTATGAACGGGACAGTGATGAGTGAGATTCCGCAAACCGAGGACGGCGTCGTCTGGCAGGTTCCGCATACTACAGAGGGGGACGCGTTCGTTGCACCCGGCGACCCAATTAGGTTCGACGGATCTGGTAGTTACGACGCCGACCCTCTGTTCGTAGGGCGGACATCAACTGATTCTGAGTCGTCAGAGTGGAATGGTATAGTCTCGTGGATCTGGGACTTCGGAGATGCAAGCACACCGCTCAGCGGACCAGTGGTGTGGCACGCCTATGAGATTCCAGGCACCTATGTCGTGACTCTGACTGTGGTTGACGGATTTGAAGGCGGTGAGACGAACACGACCACACTGACCGTTCACGTCTCTAGGGCCCCTGTGATTCTCACCGACGACCCAATCTCTGCCGATTACGTCTCGATGGGTGACATCGTGCTTCTCAACTCCAGTGCCGTCGATGCGGATCTCGAAGATGGTATTGAGGCCTGGATGGACCTCGACAGATCTGACGACAGCGATGGAGATGGAAATTCTTTCAACGACCGTGACCGACCCCTGACGGGTTCGCTAATCGTGAGATGGGATCTTAACGCGCTGCAGGACACCGACCTCGATGGTGACACGCGCAACGACTGGCTGTGGGGCAACCAGACTTGGAACCAGCCAGGCGAAATCAGAATCTTGATGCAGGTGTGCGACGGCGTGGGGGTCTGCTCCACCGAGGAGTACTTGATTACGGTCCTCTCTGTGCAAGAGGATGACAAACCGAAGTCGCTGTCCGACCTGACATGGAGTGACCTAGTTCCAAACAAGGAGAGTGGGGGGCTGCTTGCCTTGATTGCGGCCGTCCTATTACTCGGATGGATGATCATGCGAGAGAAGGATGAGGATGAGTTGGACGCCGAGGAGATGCTCGAGATCTATGACGTCACCGAGGTGGAAGTCGAAGGAGGACTGCCTGGAATGGATCAGCACAAGCCACCACCGCAGCCGAAGTACTTGACAATCCAAGAGCGAAGAAACAAGGAATCTGGATACGTCCGACCTATCCGGACGAGGAGGCGTTAGCGTGGAGAATGGCCCTAGGAAGCTCACAGCGACTACGCTCAATCTCTGTCTGCTCCTGCCCATAGTCGCTGCGTTCGCATCAATTATCGCAGCTCCGATCGCATCTGCAGATACGGCGTGTGAGGTACCGGCTGGCAACTCTCCTGGAATAAATCAGTACTTCGAAGAGCACTCAGTGGAAGAGGGAGGGTTCTGGGAATGGGAGGACAAGGGAGAATTGAAATCTCTCGATCGCGACTTCAGCACCGATATGACAGTCTACAACGACAGTGCGAATGCCATCAGGATGGAGCTGGTTCCTGGCTACCAGTACACCTTCTGCCTCGAACTGAACCCCGACTCGCAGTCAGCGCCGACCATGGGGGCGATAGGTGATGTCTACCTGATGACTGAAACGAACTGGGATCGCTACTCAAGCAGTTACGGCAACAGGGAGGGGGGGGATCTCGAGCAGGTCGTCAATGAGATGCCTGTGGAATGGAGGGACATGTTCATGTGGTTGCCGTTCAGGGACGTCCACGCCTACGAGAGCGTCTCCAGCCAGGTGTTCTCCGTGGCCATCGACTCGGCAGGGTCAGCTTGGTCCTCAGTCTCTTGGTTCGAATCTGGCGACCCCCAGTACTACCTAGTGGTCGACGGCTGGGACAACGAGAGGGGATCTGACAGAAAGGCTGCGGGGGGCGTCATGAATGTCGAGATACTGGTCGATGTCGAGGAGAGGACTACGTTGCCCAACTTCATCGCCTACATCCTCATAGCGGCACTACCGGTAGCTTGCATAATCGGACCTCTAATCATCCATAGCAGGTACATGTCGGTCGGCCTGGGAGACGAAGAGGATTCGAGGCAGGTCCCTTACCTAGAGAACGAGCGCGACGAGCGCGGCCAAGACGGTTAGTTGGTCTCGTACTCCAGCAACTGCCAAGCAGTCTGTAAGTCCGTGGCGTTGATTCTCCCCTGCCTCGAGAGATGCAGGCCCTTGTCCATCGTGGTGTACACCAGAGCCTGCTCAAGCAACGGGGCATGAATTCTGGTCCAGTCCCCTCCCCATCCCGTCCCCATGATGGCGTAACTGGCACCCGATGCCCTGAGGCCCCAAGCTGCCTCGAACAGACGCAGGCCGTCGTGACGGCCTGATGACCGGTAGCAAATCTTGACGATGTCCCCTGCATCGGAGGTGTCCTCGACATCTTGGATTATCTCCGATGCCGAAGGGGGACTCTCCGAGGAGTGATAGGAGGCAACAACCTTGGTCTTCCCCGAAGCATCATCCATCAGGGACTCACGCACCTTCGACTCGATATCGGCCTCGAGATCAATCCAACTGACGCCGCTCTTGATTGCTGCACTCAGTACCTCGATGCGCTGCGCCTCTTCTCCCGGATAATGGCCCTGTTGACGCTCTGGGCGGCATGTAAGGACTACTGGTAGATCAATGCCTTGCTTGAGTGACTCGAGCGCCCCCTGCACGTCAACCGAGTCGAGGGGTTGCGGGATGAACTCTGGCTCGATGTATTTGGGGTGCCGTCTCTCACCATCTTCCGCTTCCGGTTCTGGCTCAGGCATCTGCTCGATGACCCAGAGCTTGTCGAGACGCACCTCGACCATGTCTGCCCCAGCGGCAGTCGCCATGGCCGCGTCCTTTAGCATCTCATCCACTGTGCACCCGCTCAGCGTCACACAGATGAGGGGTCGAGGCATTCGGCCGCTCCACCTTGGCGGTCTGTATAACCGTGTCGTGCGATTATCACAGGCCTTAGGCCTGATATGGGATTAATGGCTTCATTTTCAGTGATTTGGGGGCCTCCCCTAGGAGAGTTGATAACTCACGACCCGCACCAAATTACAGATATGCTGAGGGTTCCCTAAGGAACCCTCAAGAGAAAGTGGAAAAATGGCCTAGAAGTACGACGCGAAAGCGATTCAGGTCCTTGAGGGACTGGAGGCGGTCAGGAAGCGCCCGGGGATGTATCTAGGCGACCCACACGATGGCTCCGCCCTGCATCACTGCATCTGGGAAGTCGTCGATAACGCCGTCGACGAGCACCTCGCTGGGTACAATTCCACAGTCGAGGTGAATCTGGAGAAGGATGGTTCTGTTACGGTCATCGACCATGGCAGAGGGATTCCTGTGGGCAAGCACCCGGATGAGAAGATTAGTGCCGCCGAGGTCATCATGACCAAGCTCCACGCGGGCGGCAAGTTCGACAACGAGTCGTACAAAGTAGCTGGTGGACTACACGGTGTCGGAGTGAGTGCTGTCAACGCCGTCTCGGAACGGCTGACGATGACCATCTACCGAGGAGGCAAGGTGTGGAGTCAAGAGTACGTCAGAGGCAAGCGCAAGGCTGCCCTGAAGGCGACTGGTAAATCCGACACCACTGGTACGACCATCAACTTCAAGCCCGATATGACCATCTTCAGCGATGTCATTGAATTCGATTTCGAGCAAATCAACACCAGGATGCGCAGGACTGCTTTCCTGAACGCTGGACTGCAAATCTGGATGCGAGATTTCCGAGGAGAAGATGCTGTCGAGATTGAGCACAAGTACGACGGCGGCCTGAAGGAATACGTTGTGGCGATGAACGAGAAGAAGGAGGTTGTCCACGACGAGGTCCTACACATCCTCGGTTCCAAGCATGGTGACAAGGGCGAAGTGCATGTCGAGGTTGCCCTGCAGTGGACCGATGCCTATTCCGAGATTATCCACTGCTTCACGAACATCATCCACAACACCGACGGAGGAACTCACCTGTCGGGGCTGAAGGGATCTCTGACAAGGACAATCAACTCCTACGCCCAATCGAGGAAGCTCCTGAAGAACGTCAGCAGCCTGTCAGGCGACGATGTCCGAGAGGGTTTGTCGGCAGTCATTTCGATCAAACACCCCGACCCCTCCTTCAACGCTCAGACCAAGTCCAAACTGGTGACCAGCGAGGTCACCGGCATCGTCGAACAGATAGTCAACGAAAAGCTCGGCGAGTACTTCGAAGAAAATCCCTCTGTGGCCCGCATCATAGTCGACAAGTCGGTCCTCGCGAGCAAGGCGAGGGATGCTGCGCGCAAAGCCCGTGACTTGACTCGTAGGAAGGGCGTGCTTGAAGGCGGTGGCTTGCCCGGTCAATTGGCCGATTGCCAATCCAAGGACCCCGCCGAGTGTGAGGTCTACATCGTCGAAGGCGAGAGCGCTGGTGGTTCGGCTAAGACTGCTCGAGACAGACGCATACAGGCCGTACTACCTCTGCGAGGGAAGATTCTCAATGTCGAGAGGCAGCAGCGCAACCTGACCAAAGTGTTCTCGAACGAGCAGATTCAGCGCATGATTAGGGCCTTGGGAGCGGGAGTCGGTAACGAGGAGGAAGCCGAGGGTGCCTTCGATCCCGAGAAACTGCGCTACGGGAAGATCATCATCATGACCGATGCCGACATTGACGGCGCCCACATCCGCGCCCTGATACTAACTTTCATGTGGCGCTTCATGCGACGTGCTATCTCCAACGGCAATGTGTACATTGCAGCACCCCCTCTGTTCTCAGTTTCAAGAGGTAAGCACACAGAGTGGGTGCACAGCGAAAAGGACCGCGATGCCGCAGTGAAGCGCCTGCAAAAGGAAGCCCCGACTGCTAAGATTAACGTACAGCGATACAAGGGACTAGGGGAGATGAACCCAGAGCAGTTATGGGAGACCACAATGGATCCTGAAGCCCGCACCATGATGAAAGTCGAGATCAAGGATGCGGAGGAGGCCGATGCCCTGTTCACCATCTTGATGGGCGAGGATGTACCGGACCGCAGGTCATTCATTGAGAACAACGCCACCAAGGTGACGGCGTTGGACGTGTGAGGAATCAGAATGGCCGAGGATCTGCTTCGAAGGGACATCTCCGAGGAGATGAAAGAGAGTTACATCAACTACGCCATGAGCGTCATCATCGGGCGTGCCCTGCCTGACGTTAGGGACGGGTTGAAGCCAGTCCACCGGCGTATCCTCTGGGGGATGCATCAGGCCGGCCACACCCACGAGAAGGGCTACAGCAAGTCCGCTCGTTCAGTCGGCGAGGTGATGGGGAAGTACCACCCGCACGGTGACCAAGCGTTGTACGACACCATGGTCAGGATGGCTCAGGACTTCTCCCTGAGGTACCCGTTGATTGACGGCCAAGGCAACTTCGGCTCTATCGATGGCGATCCTCCTGCTGCGATGCGGTACACTGAGAGTCGTCTCGACCGAATGGCTCAGCATATGCTAGATGACATCAACAAGAACACCATTGACATGGAACCCAACTTCGACGACACAGAGACAGAGCCGTCAGTGCTGCCGGCTCGCCTACCTAATCTGCTGCTCAACGGCAGTGACGGTATAGCCGTCGGTATGGCAACCAAGATTCCTCCTCACAACCTCAACGAGGTCGCTGCAGCAATCAAGTTCCATGTGGAGAAGGTCATCGAGCAGAATCGCAAGATTGGGCTCGACAACCCGCCCAAGATCGACGCGCTTGAGTACATGGAGTTCCTCAAGGGACCAGACTTCCCTACTGGTGCCACTATCCACGGGATAGATGGTATCGTAGACATGTACAGAACTGGTAATGGTCGCTTCCATATCCGCTCAGACATCGAAGTTCAGGATGACTCCTCGGGCAAGAAACTGATAGTCCACTCCATCCCCTATCAGGTGAAGAAAGCCGGGATGCTACAAGGCATAGCCGAGCTCGTCCAGAAGGAGATCATCAAGGGCATCAGGGACATCAGGGACGAATCCAGCAAGGAAGGAATCAGGGTTGTCATTGAGATCAAGCAGAACGCCGACCCTCACGCCGTGCTGAATCAACTATACCGTTCCAGCCGGTTGCAAGAGTCTTACTCAGCGAACATGATGGGCATACTGAAGGGCGAACCGGTCCAACTTGACCTGTGCACCATCCTACACACACATGTCCGACATAGGGAGTCAATCGTCGAGCGGCGCACACAATTCAATCTCGAGAAGGCGGCGGCCCGCGCACATATCTTAGAAGGACTGATGAAGGCTCAAAAGAGGATGACCGAGATTATCGAAGTCGGTAGGAACTCTGACTCTCGCGAGCAGTTTGAGCAGTACTTGAGGGGCGACGAGAAGTATCCCAAGATCAAGCGCTTCGACTTCTCCGAGAAGCAAGCCAAGGCAATAGCTGAGCGACGCCTGTACCAACTCACCAAGATGAACGTCCAGGAGGTCTCCGATGAATTGGAGAAACTGAAGCAGGCTATCAAGGACTTCGAGGGCATCCTAGATAGCCGAATTCAACGCCTCGGAATCATAATCGCCGAGCTTGATGAGGTTGTCGAAAGGTACGGTGACGAGCGGCGCTCCAGCATCGACCCAATGCCTCTGTCAATGGACCGTGAGGATCTCGTCGCCGAGCAGGCCATCGTCATCTCGCTAACTCAGGACAACTACATCCGCCACCTCCCTGTAGAGTCATTCCGACTTCAGAACAGAGGCGGTAAGGGACTCAAGGGAGTGACTACTAAGGAGGAAGATACTCCCTCTAAGATAGTCACCTGCTTCTCCAAGGACAGGTTGCTAATCTTCACTGATATGGGCCGTGTCTACGGCCTCAGAGCATGGGAAACGCCGTCTGCCAGCCGCTATGGCAGGGGCTCTCACATACGCAACCTGCTCGGTGGCATCCGTGAGGAGGAGAAGGTAATCTCGATACTCCCTCTCAGTAGGGATCTCATCGAGAATCCAGAGGGGAACTATCTGATGTTCGCCACCACGAACGGTCGCATCAAGAAGAGTCGGCTCTCTGAGTACGTCAAAATCAACCGCAATGGGAAGTATGCCTTGCGATTCGCTGAGGGAGATGGTGATTCACTGGTCACTGTCAGACCTGCCGCCGAAGCCGACCATGTCGTGTTGGTGTCGTCACAAGGCAACGCCTGTAGATTCATGCCAGCCGAGGAGAAATCCAGAGTCGATTCCAACTCAGGAGATATAGTGACCACCCATGTCGTCCGAGTTCAGGGCAGAGTCAGTCAGGGAGTTTCCGGGATGAAACTCAGGAAGGGAGACAGTGTGATTGGAATGATTGTGACCGATGACTTCGATACCAGCGTCCTGACTATCTCGAGGTACGGAATGGCCAAGCGCAGTCGCCTCGGTTCAGGCGAGATGATAATTGTGAAGGACGCCGAGGGCAACGAGGCCTTCGACGAAAAAGGTGACGCCATCACAGAGAGGGATGGTTACAGGCGCACCAATAGGGGAACCAAAGGGGTGCGCACGATGTCACTGCGTGATGATGACTGTATCGTCAGCGTACGCCAGATCCCAGACCTTGAAGACCAGTTGTTCATGCTCACCACAACCGGGATGATGATCAGGATGGTGTCTGGCCAGACCAAGGAGACTCTAGGCAAGGTAACCAAGGGTACTCGAATCATGGAGCTACGTAACGCCGACAGGTCGGGCTACGTAGACGAGATCATCTTCGTTGCCAGACTGCCTGCCAATCTAGTGGACTCTTTGGATGCAGACGTGTCGCCCCTCGAAGAAGAGTGAAACCGCTCGGCTTAAGCGAATGGAGCAGGTGGCCAGAGCACTGCGGCAGTCGCATAGCCTGGCCATTGCGCTGGATTGCTAATCCAGTGGTGTTTCACCTCGGGAGTTCGAATCTCCCCTGCCGCGCCACCCCCTCAAAGGCAGTTTCATGGGCTCAGCCACACCAGGGGAACCGTGGACTGGGGACAGTATGCCGGACTCGCCGGGCTGGCCCTGCTCGTCCTGCTAGCCCTCAGGTACCTGAGTCTGAAGCCTTCAAACGTGCGTGACTGGGTGGCCGAGAACCGTAGGATGGCGTTCGCCGAGTTCGACGGTGACGAGGTCACCCTGCGCGATGTCAGGGACTTTGGCTGGAGATCGACGAAGGATTTCGACGAACGCTGGACAGACTGTACGTTTCGCCCGAGCGAGGTGTCTGGGATCTGGCTGGTGCTCGAGTATTTCGATCCGAAGCGCAAGTCCATCGCACACACGCTGATGAGTTTCGAGTTTGAGGATGGCAGGAGACTCACCTGCTCAATCGAAGTCAGGAGGGAAGTCGGAGAGGCATACCACCCGATCAAAGGTATGTTCAGACAGTATGAACTGCTCTACGTCTGGGCTACGGAGAGCGATTCGATAGGGGTTCGAGCGAGATGCAGGAGGAAATCCAAGACCCATCTGTTCGAGGGTGTTGTGCTCGGTGAGGACAGTCACCGGAGGCTCCTCGAGTCATTCCTTCACAGGACCAATGCCCTGTATGAGGTGCCCGAGTGGTACCACAGCATCACCAACACCTGCACCACCAACATAGTCAGGCACGTCAACGAAGTTTACCCGGGCAGGGTGCCCAAGGCAGTGGCAGTTCTCCTCCCGGGACTCAGCCCTAGGCTTCTGAAGCGTAACAATCTGATTAGGCTCGACGGCTCGCTGGAGCGGACTCTCGAATCGAGTCTGATAGACCAACGGTCTGCGGAATGGGACGGAGAGTGTGATTTCGGTGACTGGATAAGGGCGTAGGCTGGCATAAGAGGATTCAACACAATGGCACCCTTGGCGTTGTCGTGCTGAGCATCGAGCCAATGGGGCTGGAAGCAGCCATAGAATGGTCGCTGCCCCCCTCGAAGAGTCACATGATTCGCTGGCTGGCCCTCGCAGCGCAGACCGAGGGCGATACTGTACTCAGTTTCACCGGAAGCGTCGGGAAGGATGTCCTGTCAATGGCGGACAGTTTGAAGCAGATCGGTGCAAGGATAGAACAGGATGAATCCAAATGGGTCGTCAGTGGAGTCGGGTCACGTGGATTCAGGACGCCCGAGGGGACTCTCGACTGCGGCAACTCTGCCACAGCAACCCGTTTCCTGATGGCGATAGCAGCAGGTATGAGTGATCCAGTCTCCATCGACGGAGACCAGTCACTGAGGCAGCGTGACATGTCGGCTCTGGCCGGAGCGCTGAGGGAACTCGACTGCGAAGTCACCTCTGACACGCTCCCACTCACTGTCACCGGACCAGTCGTTCCGGGGCCGGTACGCCTCGATGTAAGCACCTCGAGTCAGCCCCTGTCAGCGCTCCTGCTGGCTTCACCGGGCTACTCGGGAGCCATCCGTCTCAAGACCTCGTCGCACTCTGTGAGCAGGGGCTACTCGGAGCTGTCGTACGAGTTGGCGAGCAGATGCGGCTCCTCTAACGAAATAAGTTCTGGCGACGCGACCATAGTGCCGTGGCGGCCCAACACGCCCAGCGAGGCAGCGATTCCAGGAGAGCTTAGCCTGCTCCCCATCGCGATGCTGCTCGCAGAACTGCACGATGTCGAGGTCGTCCTCAAGGGTGATGATTTGGAATTGTCTGGCGCATTGATGGAACTGGCCGAGAAGGCTGAGATACTGGATTTACGTGATGAGAGCGATATCATAGCCCCCGCTGCAGCCTTGATGGCCCTAGGCGGTGGCGGCAAAATCACAGGAATTGCTCATGCCAGAGGAAAGGAGTCGGATAGGATTAGCAGCACTGTTGGCCTGCTCAATTGCTTCGGTATGGAAGCAAGGGAGCTCGATGACGGGGTCGAGGTAGCAGGTGGCCAGGCCCCAGGCAGACCAAAGTTGCCGGTCGACTCGCAGGGAGACCATCGCCTAGCGATGACTGCTATGGCTCTAGCCAGCAAGTGCGGAGGAAGTGTGAGCGGGGCCGAAGTGTGCGCTGTTAGTGACCCAGACTTCATCGAGAAGCTGATGATACTGGAGGACTAGGATGTCGAGGTTTGAGGGAAATTTGGGCACGCACATTCTGCTTCTCCTAGTGGCTGTGATATGGGGATCAACTTGGGCCGTAGGCAGATTCCTCAGCTACGGACTGGACGAATCAACTAGGGCCAATCTTGGGCCAGCCACCGCCGCTTGGCTGAGGTATACAGTGGCCGTTATCGTATTCGTGGCTTGGTGCTGGGCATACAGGAACCGCAATGGTCCGAGGTTGCTCCCTCACGACTCGCAATCGTGGCGCTACACCATCTGGCTCGGACTGCTCGGAACTATGGCGTACCAACTTCTCTTCATGCATGGACTGAAGTGGACTGCGGCTGGCGACGCTTCCCTAATCATCCCCATCAATCCGGTCTTCACCGTCCTCCTAGCAGCACCCATGCTGGGTCAGAAAGTGACGAGGCGGATGGCCTTCGGGCTGATACTCGGTATAATCGGAGTTAGTGCTGTGGTGGGTATGAGCCCGAACACCGACATCCCGTTCGAACATCGGTTACTAGGAGATGCGATGATTGTCCTCGCTGCACTCGCTTGGGCGACAACTAGCAACCTGACCAAGATAGCGCTCGGAAAAGAGGGCATTGGCACTACTGAGGAGCTGGTGATTTGGTACTCGATTGTCGGCTGGGTGATGCTCAGCCCCTGGATGTTGATTGAGGTCTGGAACTCGGGCATACCCAGCCCCAGTACAGCGGAGTGGGGTTCGGTTGCTTATCTGGGGTTATTCTCGACCGTTCTGACCTATGTCTGGTTCGCAAGAGGAATCGACAGGATTGGTCCGACAGCAGCAGCCTCCTACGTCTTCCTAGTTCCTGTTTTCGGAGTCCTGAGCGGATGGGCGTTGCTGGACGAGAGCATCGGGACCTCAATGCTCGTGGGCTTCGCACTGATAGTAATGGGTGTCAGAGAGGTCCAGAGGGAGAGCGAGAGGGTGAAGGTCGATTGAGGGGACGCCTACGGCGTTGCCTTATCGTTAAATAGAGAGGGTCGGTGGACCGCCAACGAGGTAGTCACATGGCACGCAAGCCAGGATCGATGTATCGCCAAATCAAGGGTCAGGCTTACACCCGTCGTGAGTACTCTGGAGGGGTCCCAAACAACCGCATCCTGCGCTTCTTCATGGGCAATCGGAAGGTTGCGGAAGCAGGCCAGTTCGAGGTCATCGTCGAGCTCACTGCCGACGATCCGTGCCAGGTCCGCGACTCGGCTCTGGAATCAGCTCGACAGGTGGCCAATGCCACCATCAGGAAGGAAGCAG
>JAAZXI010000013.1 GCA_014240285.1 Methanobacteriota archaeon | reverse complement strand
GAGGTTTCTCTCAACCCATGTTGGCCCCCACTCCTCATTGACTACCTCTATCTGAGCCATAGGCGGACAGGCCTCGAAAGGCACCCACCCTAGGTCCAATCCACCTTGGTTCTGATTAGTGCTGAGGTGGACTTCTACCCAACTGGTGAAGTCCTTCCCGTAGACCTCGAATGCGGATCCAGTCCAAGTCCCTCCTGCGAATCCTGTGACCTTTCTCGTAGGGATGCCGGCAACCCTCAACATCACGGAGAAGACCGAAGCGAACTCATCGCAACTCCCCTCATGAGTATTATTTAGAATCCAATGGGCCAAGTCAGATTCAGGCGATGGATTGCCACCTAGTAAGGAGTCAGTTCTTCCAGATCCGTCATGGTTTAGGGTGAAGTTTGTGGTTGAATTACCGTTAATCAGATAGTCTTGTATGGCTATCACCTTGTCCCATGCTGTGAAAGCTCCGGAATCGTTGATTATAGAGTTCGTTAAACTGAAAACGAATGACTTATTCGACGAATGCTCAGGAATGTCATATGCGTAGGTACTGCCAATGAACTCAGTAGTGTTACTGGTTATTTGCGGACCGAAAATAACTTGTGGTGCTGTAACAATTAGAGTGTCTACTGCAGACTGATCAATCATGATGTCTCGAGTGAAATTAGAGAAGTTGAGTCCAGCACTGCTGCCATCCCAGTTAGAGAAGTTAACTGCGTTGTAGGGTGTAATCAATTCTACATCCGGAGGAAGTCCGCCTTGGAATTCCAAATTCCAAGAAATTAGTTCAGAGCCATTACTCCCCCAGAAACTCGTATCTGCTACTCCTTGCGTAGTCGACCACCCAGGGGACATCTGAGTATAGCCTACTAATGTTGAGTTGACACCCCAGGAAACGCCAGTGTAATAGTCGTAGGTATGCCACCTCCAGTAATTCTTCTGAGAGGGGTCGAGGTTGGAGGTAAGATTCTGAGCAATGAAATAAAGCATGTTGTCGTTAATATCATCAGATGGGTCCCAAGGGTCTCCATCTGCCCCTATGCAGCCTAAATCCCAGAACTCGGGTGCGCATTCCTGACCATCGGGAATCCCGCCGCCATCAGTGTCGGGATCCCTCCAATCCGTGCCAATCTGTTGCTCTATGGTATCGGGAATTCCGTCGCCATCGGTATCCTGTGGATTCATATCATCAGCAGAGTTGTTCTGAGGATTGGTCCCATCTAGGTACTCCAGCCCATCTTCAACACCACCGTTATCAGTGTCAGTTACATTCCACATAGTGTAGTAAGTGTCCAATGTACCATTGCCGCCGACTCCAAATTCCAATGGACAACCTGTCGAGTTTTCGAAGTAGTTGTTCAGTCCGTCTTCATCAGAATCGAGTAGATTATGACAAGGATTACTAGGATCTGTGCCTTGTAGAATCTCTGATAAATCATCCACGTCATCCCCATCTGTATCGAAGAAATCCGGATGGGAAATAAAACCCCAGACCATGAGTATTTCTTCCCAATCAGCCAAACCGTCGCCGTCTGTGTCAGAATAATCGTCGTCGCATTTTGGCTCGTTAACTGCCCCTGCGGTTGCATTCCAGCACCATGAGAAATTCACAAAGACGACGGAGTCGGCGTTGGAGGGTTTTGGCACTTCTACATTTCTGAGAGCGTTCTGATTAATGGATTCGAACCTGAATCCAGTCAGTGTCCCATTTGAAGATACATAGTAAGCCATTGGAGCTCCGTTTTGCCTCCAGTCAAGTGGTTTTGGATCAAGTTCGGAAGTTGAGTTGAGAACTAGTTCTGAGTTCACCGAGTCCCACGATACAATATCCAACTCGACTTCGTAAACTGAGAGGCATGGGTCGGTGAAATGCCCGAGAGAAAGTTCGTCCCCATCACTGACCCCTCCCCCATCGGTGTCAGTCACATTCCAAATTGTACAAGTCATGTTCTCTTCCCAGTTGTCAATCCCATCATTGTCAAAATCTCCAATGTCCTCTATTCTGGTCGGATCGGTCTCACCCTCATCCACAATCCCGTTGCCATTGGTGTCCTCCTCGCCGTCATCGAACTGGTCACCATCGGTGTTGTTGTTTCGTGGATCGGATGCCTGTGGAGGGTCTCCGTAGGTTCCATTGACCTCCACGCCATCGTCGATGCCATCGCCATCGGTATCTGCTGATGTCGGATCAGTGAGTAATATTAATGCCTCATAAGAGTCGTTAAGACCGTCGCCATCGGTATCATTGTTATTAGGGTCGGTCTGAGTGATTCCGTCTACCTCGGCGGTGAAAATCAAACAACCTCCTGGCCCTAATTCAAGTACGGGGTTGCAGGGCGACTCGGTGCCAGTCATGTTGAACGGCCCCGGTCGGAAGTACTGAGTGGGCGGGTTTGTGGAACCATTACGTGTCCCCCAAGTAGGGTTGACGTACTCCCAAAGATTCCCTAGTCCATCTCCGTCGGGATCGCCGTTGGGTCCGTCCATGTTGGAGTTCGAGGTGGGATCGAGGTTGTTGGCAACCTCCCATGCATCAGGCATGCCGTCGCCATCAGTGTCCCAGCCGTCCGGATCCTCGTCAATCAGGCCGTCGCCGTCGTCATCGTCACTGCTACAGTCCGCATCTCCGTCGCCGTCGGGATCGAAAGTGTCTACCAACCCGTCCTTATCATTGTCCATCTGGTCATTGCAGATGTTGCCCACCGGATCCTCATCCGCACCGTCGGATCCGGCGCCCTGGATTATCTGCATGGCGCTCTCCTCGTCCCAGTTCCTTGAGGGGACGGTGCCGTTCCACCAAACTCCGTTATCCAGTTTTGAGGGGGTCGAGGCTGAGTCCCATCCGGGCGGGATACCATACTGGTACTCGAGGAGATTTGGGAATGCATCTCCATCAGGATCTCCGATAGAACCGTTCTCACCAGCAGAAGAGAGTGGGTCCAAGCCATACTGCCATTCCCATCCGTCGGGCAGCCCGTCGTTGTCAGAGTCCCAGTCCTGAGGCTGGGTGTTGATGTAGAACTCAAG
The DNA here is from genome assembly GCA_014240285.1 of Methanobacteriota archaeon. Lineage (GTDB taxonomy): Archaea > Thermoplasmatota > Poseidoniia > Poseidoniales > Thalassarchaeaceae > Thalassarchaeum. The sequence goes on along the minus strand of JAAZXI010000013.1, from coordinate 27,707 downwards.
TCCGTAGGTCAGGCCATCTCCATCGGCATCGGTGGAGGCATGGGCCTCCCAAACTCCAAACTCAAAGGCGGCGTATGACGATAGCAGCAGCAAGGCACTGAACAGTATGGCGGAGCGGCGCTTACGTGACATCTCAGAGTGAACTGTCATAGCAGAAACCGCGTGCATACTGCAACCTTCTACTGCCTACGGCAGAAGTATGGGTCTTAAGACAAATGGAGCGCCGTTCGGACGCCAATTCAAACCGGCTCAGACGAGTTCGATCTCGTCGCCCTCGTAATCGTCCGACTCCTCTTCCTCTATCGAAGTGACTGGAGCTGGAAAATCGGAGTCTTCATCCTCATCTCCTTCGTCCCCATCTCCCCCCCCTAAAGACTCGAGGTAAGTGAGATGCGCTGTCCACCTGCGGCGGTTCATCCTACTCTGGATGCCGGCGAACAGGAGCAGGATGCCGACCAGACCAATGACCATGGTCGAGAGGCGAGGATGGGTTATCTCGTTGACTAGGATATCCAGCAGAGATGAGATTCCGACCGTCATAGTCACAGTGGTTGTTGCAGTGTACTCCTCTGCCCAGCTCTGCTCTGTGTCGAACGGGGTGGCGGTAATCTGGACTGGGACCTGTTGTCCGTTGTTGGCCGAATCTGGAACAGTGACCTCGAGGTTGAAAGTAGCCTCCTCGAAGGCCTCGAGTTCTATCAGAGGGGAGCCTGAAGGTCCTTCGATGTCAACGCTCCAGCCGGACTGCTCAACCTCGGCATCTAGCAGCACGGTTAGGGGGCCGTTGCCGATGTTCTTCACCTTGAGTTGTATGGAGTAGACCTCTCCGGGCAGCAGTTCGTAGTTGGGGGAAACCTGCACTATCTGAAGTTCGGGTTCACCAGCCTCGACCTCAAACACCATGGGGAGATCGAAGTACCTCGGGTCGTCGTCATCGATGTCCTCAATGATACGGAGATAAACGGTGTGGTTCCCTGCAATCACCTGGTTGGTCAGAGTCACGGTGACGAAAATCTCGGTGAAGTCGCCGGGACCAAGAGACACCCTCGGGACGGCGTCGCCGTCTTCATCCATAATCATGAACTGCCACTGCCCGTAGGCGAGGTCTCTGTCGGTGTTCTCCTCAAGAGATGCTGGGTTCTGTATCCGCCACCAGCTAGCAGACTCGCCGCTAGTCATGCTGTTAGTGATTCTTACCCTGAGATCGACCACTGCGTTGCCCGAGGAGGGAGAACACAGGGATACTCTGATGTGCCCAAGTGGAGAGCCGTCGCAGTCCTGTGAGACCTCGGCATGGATGCCGAAAGTCCTCTGAATGGTGAATATAACGGTAGTTCGAAGAGACGAGTTGCCATTGCTGATGACTTCGACTTCTATCTCGCCGATGTCAGGGTCGTCACGATCCGAAGATGGCTTGACGTTGAATAGCAGCACCTGCGTCGAGTGGCGCTCCAGAAGAGCAGTGTGGAAGGTTCCGTCTCCTTCGTCCTCAAGTATCCTCTCGCCGGTGTCGTTGTCATAAATCTGGATGATTGACTTGGCCCTCTGCAAGACGTCGACGCGGAAGGTGTCGGCATCGAAGCCTGTGTTGAATATCTCTAGAAGGAACGGGGTGAACTCATCGTATTCGACATACCTCGGAACTGTCTGATCGAAGTCATCCGGGCGAGTTGAGTTCGCTATCTGCACATCGTGCTCCTCGTTCCAGATTGAGACCTCTGGGGGTTGGTAGACATCGATCTTCTCAAGGTCGAGCTGAAGGATGTCCTGATCGACCACCTGGAGCACACTGTCCACCTCAGCCTCGGCGACAGCTCTGATCTCAATACCCTCAGGCGTCCCTGTAAGATCATCCGGGGCTGTGAGTGTGAGGATTGGATTGAGAATGTCGCCTCCTGCATTGAGGGTGTAACCCCCCGGTGAGTCGAACTCAAGAATCCAAGAACTGCCTAGATTTGTCAGCACCTCCAACTCAATCTCCATCGACTTCGTGGAGTCGCCCTTGTGGACCAACTGCAACGGGATAGCAGTGGTCTCCCCGGGGGCGATGTACTCGGTCAGTCTGTTGAATCGGTGGTTGAGAGAGACACCCCATTGGTGCATCTCTACGGGGTCGTGCTCGATTTGGAAGGCGTTGCCCTGGATGTCAGTAATTTCCAACTCGACGGAATACTCTCCTGCAGGCAGGCCGCTGGGGTACGTCCAGATATACTCGCCAAAGATGCCCTGGCTGGTGTCCTCGATGTCCTCATCGTCCTCGTTGATGATGTGGTCGATGCGGTAGATTCCATTGGGATCCCTCATAATCAGGCGTGTGGCCTCGATGTCGTAGCGCCCGAAGGCGCTCTTGACATCGAAGGTGAACTGCATGGCACGCTCCGAGAGGATATCATTGGGGTACCAGTCGAGCTCGGGGCCCTCGGCGAGTTCTGCACCCTCGCGCTGAAGCACAACGAGGCTGTTGGAGATTGAATTGGCCTCGACCTCAAGTTGCGAGAATCTGTTGTTCTCGTCGTCAATCTCGTTCCATGCCACCTCAGCCTCGCAACTGGAACCGCCGGGGAATGAACCGCCGTCGCAGCCTGACATCTCAGCACTGACGGTAATCTCAAACCTCTCGTCCTTCGAAACTGTGAATGACTGGTCGTCCCCGAGGTCAATCTCAAACTCCTCGTGATCGAAGCTGCAGCTATTTGAGAAACTCTGCGTGCACGCTTCGGTGTCCCATGACGCTGTGCCGACCTGAGATCCACCGGCCTTCAGAGTAATCGACCAATCGACTGTGGATCCGCTTGGGCCGGTGGCCCTGAGGAACAGATCCAAGGGCAGGTAATAGGAACCAGAACTGCCGTGCTGCGACCTACCGTGTACTATCAGTGAGGAGAGCATGTCGCTCGAGCGGAATTCTACTTCGCTGTCCAAAGCGCTGGAACTGTCCTGGCCGCCTGACTCCGGAACCTTGGTGGTGATATAGCCGTCACCGCCGGCCGAGGTGTTTTGAGAGGAGATATACAAGGTGTAGAGCTTCAATTCGACATCTTCGTCGACAGACATCGGCTCGGTGGCTCGAAGTTCAGGAGAGGGGGCCATTGAGAGGTAAACGGGAGCTAGAATAACCAAAGTCAGGGCAAGAGCCAGCCTGACCCGCCCGCATCCTCTATTCGGTATGCTGCTCACTTGCACGCTATTTCCGCCGTCAGAGTGGTGTTAAAGCGTTCGTACCCCAAGGGTACGAGATAAGTCGGTTGTGATACAGTTGCGTGCGCTCGGTTCAAGTGAGGGTGGCCCCGCTGAGGGACTGCAGAGGTACCCGAGTTGGTCAAAGGGGCCGGACTTAAGCTCCGGTGCTTAGCGCTTCGCAGGTTCGAATCCTGCCCTCTGCACCAATCACTTGACTCGAGTCAGGGTACAGCCAAGCCTACCATCATCATCGAGGACGTCCAATTTGGTCGCGCTTACTGAGGCCGCAGAGACCTCGGCCGGGGCCAAGACCTCGTCGATAATCCTAGTGGAGAGGGTCTCAAGTAGGGCCGGCCGCTCCATCTCCAGTACCCTGTCGAGTGAAGCGGTTAGGTATTCGTAGTCGAGTACCTTGTCTATCGAGTCGCCCGTGGCTTCGGCATCCTCCAAGATAACGTGGATATCGAATCTGATTCTCTGTGGCGAGCCAATCTCATGAGGGTGGATGCCGATGTCGACATCCCTGACGACGCCTTCCATGAACAGCGATGAGGCAGCCTTACCCGCCTCGAGCATTCGAATCAGTGCTTCGCTGTGACTCGTCATACAATCACTCCGTCTCAAACAGAACGTCCCTGGCACGAGACAGGAATCTCTCTCCGGAGTCGACGAACAACACCTGACCCGTGACGGCCTCTGCCCCCATCAGGTATGAGACTGCGTCTGCGACATCTTCGGGAGACGGTCCACGCCCGAGCGGCGTCTCGGACTGCGCTCTGGCGAAGCCAGCATCGCTCTGCTCGTCACTTGGTAGGGTGTGGCCGGGCGCTACCGCATTGACACGAATGCGAGGGGCGAGGCCGCGAGCCAGTGCGTCGGTCAGACCGAGCATGGCGTAGCGCGAGGCCGTATACGAAAGATGGTCGGGGTTAGGCTCGGCTATCTTCTGGTCGAGGACGTTGACCACGCAAGCCCTGTCATCCTCGTTGAGTTGCTGGTTTAGAGCGCGGATGAGTAGCATCGGCGATCTGGCATTTACCTCCATATGGGCGTCCCAGCTGTCTGTATCTATGCTGTCTATGTCATCGTGCATGAATACTGAGGCATTATTGACGATGCCACATAGAGGTGAGTCTGTACCGGCTCGCAGGACTAATGAGGCCGCCGATGCGGCATCGGACAGATCTGCTTGGATAGCGAACGCGCTACCACCAGTGGATCGGATGGCCTCGACCAGCTCCTCGGCCTCATCCACGGAACCGCGGTAATGGATGATGAGGGAATATCCGTCGGCAGCCAGACGCAGGCAGATGGCCCTGCCTATGCGCTTGGCACCCCCGGTCACTAGCACCGCACCATTGGCCATGGCCTGCCGAGGACCGCACCCAATATTACCCGTTGTATCGGCTATCCAAGGGGAATTCTCCGTAGGAGAATGATTAACGGCGCGCGTTCGTCCGATGGACTCGATGGCAACGCACCTGCCAACCATCGACCCCGAATCCGCTTTGGGTGGCGGCTGCGGTGGAGTTCCCAGAGGGGGTGCTCAGGAGCGTCGCCGAGATATGCGCAAGCGGTTACCCGAATGGTTCGCGACTACACTGCCCACCGGTACCGCCCAGATTCGCTACAATGAGACCAGATCCAACGTCCACGAACATGGCCTAAACACCGTTTGTGAGGAAGCGAGATGTCCCAATGTACACGACTGTTGGAGCAGGGGGACTGCGACATTCATGGTGGCTGGTGAGGTATGTACCCGCGGCTGCAGGTTCTGCGCGGTCGGCACCGTCAAATCACCCCCTCCGCTGAACCCTGAAGAGCCCAGTGAGTTGGCCGAGGCTGTCGCGAGAATGGGGCTCAATCATGCAGTCATCACGGTCGTCAACCGTGATGACCTGCTAGACGGGGGCGCCGGTCACTATCGTGATTGCATCCTCGCTGTCAAGCAGCGTAGCCCCGAAGTCGGCTTGGAGTTGCTATGTTCCGACCTCGACGGAAATCTCGAGGCATTAGCAGATTTGCTAGAAGATCTGCCTCTGAGGGTGTTCGCACACAACGTCGAGTGTGTGCCTCGCCTCGACACTGTAGTGCGCGATCCCCGTGCCTCCTTCGAACAGTCTCTCATCATCCTCAGTGAGGCTCGCAGGCTGCGCCCGGATATCCGCATAAAATCCAGCATCATGGTTGGCCTCGGCGAGACTGACGAGGAGGTTACGCAGGCCATGCGGATGCTACGCGAGGTCGGCGTGGATATGGTCACACTGGGCCAGTATCTGCAACCGGGCGACCGGCATCTTCCAGTTGACAGGTTCCCAGAGCCGGCGCAGTTCCAACGCTGGGACCGAGAGGCCCGTGAGATTGGATTTGAGGCTGTGGCCAGTGGTCCGCTGGTGCGCTCAAGCTACAGAGCGGGCCTGCTGTGGGAGGAATCCTGCGGTGGCGAGCCCGTGCTGCTCGGGGGCCAAGTATGATGAGTGGAGAAAGAAGGTTCTAGACATGGCACACAAGAAGAAGGGAGATTCCGGGCTCAACACCCCAGACACACCCCTCAGACCTGAGGAGGAGGCTGCCTTCGAGTCATGGCCTTGGAAGCCGGGCGACCTCGAGCGACCTAACCCCGCCAAGTGCACCGCAGACGACACGATACCGCACGCACAAGGCCTAGTGAGGGTCCTCGGAGACGAGGGTAAGGCCTCGGGTGCGTGGGACCCAAAACTCAGCGCCGACGAGTTGCGCGAGGGGCTTGAGCACATGGTCAGACTGAGAATCTTCGACGACCGCATGATGAAAATGCAGAGAACCGGGAAGCTCTCTTTCTATATGCGCTCGTTCGGCGAAGAGTGCGTCGCGATAGCCCAGACCATGGCGCTCGAGACTCAGGACTGGATCTTTCCGACATATAGACAGCCAGGAGCCCAGTTTGTAAGAGGCCGTGACATGGTCAGCATGATCTGTCACTGCATAGGCAACATCGAGGACAATATCAAGGGCAGGCAGATGCCAGTCCACTACTCTTATCGAGACGGCCGCTTCATCTCGATTTCAAGTCCTGTTGGGACTCAGTTCAGCCAAGCTGTAGGGGTGGCCATGGCCTCCCAGTACAAGGGTCTCGACGAAGTCACCATCACCTGGATCGGAGACGGTGCCAGCGCGGAGGGTGACTACCACTACGCGCTCAACTTCGCTAGCGTCTTCAAGGCACCCGTCATCCTCAATGTGGTCAATAACCAGTGGGCCATCTCCACGCGTGCAGACTTCGCCATTGGAGGTGACGAGTTCGCATCACGAGGACTGCCCTACGGGCTGGCTTCAATCAGAGTCGATGGCAATGACTTCCTCGCACTGTACGCGGTCACCAAGTGGGCCCGTGAGCGCGCCGCCTCCGGAGCTGGGGCGACTCATATCGAGGTACTGACATATCGAGCCGGAGCGCATAGCAGCAGTGACGATCCGAGCCGCTACCGCCCGGGTGACGAGCACACGAAGTGGCCCGGCGGTGATCCCGTTGAGAGGCTTCGCGACCATCTAATCGAGATTGGTGAGTGGAGTGCGAATCGTCAGACCGAACTCGAGGAGAGAATTGATTCCGAAGTCATGAGCGCGTACAAGGAGGCGGTCACGTACGGTGATTTGGCCAACGGCCCCTATCCCGGAGCTGATACTATCTTCACAGAGGTCTACGAAGAGATGCCGTGGCACCTCAAGGAGCAGTTCGACGAGGTCATGGAGGGATAGAATGGCGAACATGAACATGATTCAGTCGCTGAACAGCGCTCTCGACATATTGCTTGAGAGAGACGATGACGTCATCATCTACGGTCAGGACGTCGGCTACTTTGGCGGGGTCTTCAGGACGACTGACGGCCTGCAGGCCAAGCACGGTGCACTCCGCGTCTTCGACTCGCCACTTTCAGAAGGAGGAATCCTTGCCACTGCCTTCGGCATGGGACTCAACGGCCTGAGGCCCGTAGTCGAGATTCAGTTCGCAGACTACATCTTCCCTGCCTACGACCAAATCGTCAACGAGTTGGCCAAGATTAGACATCGCTCAGGGGGAGAGTACTGGTCACCGGTGACTGTTCGGACTCCGGCTGGCGGGGGAATCAGGGGCGGCCATCACCACTCGCAGTCCCCTGAGTCGCAGTTCACACATACTCCAGGTCTAAAAGTAGCCTACTGCTCGACACCGTACAATGCCAAGGGACTTCTCACCAGTGCCGTGGAGAGTAACGACCCGGTCATCTTCTTCGAACCCAAGAGGTGCTACCGGGGTCCATTCTATGGCGACCCGCACAACGTACCAACTTGGGAGGGGCACCCCGAGGCCGAGGTCCCCGAGTCACACTACACTGTGCCACTCGGTGAGGCCCGACTGGCAATGGAGGGCGACGAGTGCACGGTGATAGCATGGGGGACTATGGTGCATGTCAGCGAGAAGGCAATCCGCGATAGTGGAATCTCATGCGACCTCATCGACCTGCAGACCCTAGTGCCGTGGGACCGGGAGGCAATCGTTAACTCGATTGAGAAGACTGGAAGATGTGTAATTGTTCATGAGGCGCCTAAGACTAGTGGGTTCGGTGCCGAAATGGTCGCATCGATTCAGGAGCGCTGCTTCTATCGTCTTGAGAGTCCAATCCAAAGAGTCACGGGATGGGACACCCCGTTTCCTCACACGACTGAATGGGATTACATGCCGGGACCTGCTCGCATAGCCGCGGCGATACACAAAACGCAGGAGGACTGAGCATGAGCAAGCACGTGTTCAAACTTCCCGACATAGGAGAGGGAGTCGTCGAGGGAGAGGTTGTACAGTGGCATGTCGCGGCAGGAGATGCAGTCTCCGAGGACGATCCGATAGTGGATGTCATGACTGACAAAGCCACTGTCACCATACCCTCCCCAGTCACTGGTGTCGTCAGCGCACTCAGCGGTGAGGTCGGCGAGATGGTAGCAGTCGGATCGACTCTTGTCGAGTTCGATTCCGACGCAGTCGCGGCTCCGGCCAACGAGCCGGAGCCAGCCGTCGAGCCTGAACCTGAAGCAGAGCCTGCGCCCGTATCCGAACCTGAGCCGGCCCCTACTCCTGCCCCCACTCCCGTAGCACCTGAGCCAGTTGCAGCCGCCGCCGCGCCGTCTGGCAAGGTGCTGGCGAGTCCGGCCATCCGCCGCCGTGCCAGAGAGGCGGGAGTGGACCTAGCTCAAGTCAGGGGCTCGGGACCTGCTGGAAGAGTTCGACACGCCGACCTCGACGCCTACATCGCCGCCGACGGGGCGATATCGGGCGCGGCGCCCTCTGCCTACTCGACTAAGCGCACCGAAGTAACCGAGGTCAAGGTGGTCGGTCTACGTAGGAAGATCGCCGAACAGATGGTCATCAGCAAGAGTAGTATCCCTCACTTCTCGTACTTCGAGGAAGCCGATGTCACCGAGCTCGAGGCACTGAGGCAGATGCTCAACGCCTCGCGCGACGAGAGCCAGCCCAAGCTGACCTACCTTCCCTTCATCATGCTGGCATTATCAAAGATAATGCCGGACCACCCTGAGTGCAACGCCCACTATGACGACCAAGCCGGAGTGGTGTCCCGCCACGGTGCCGTTCACATCGGCATAGCCACTCAGACTGAGAGGGGGCTGTATGTCCCCGTGGTCAAGCACGTCGAGGCCATGGATGCATGGCAGGCAGCGGCCGAACTGCAAAGAGTCGCTGGCGCTGCCCGAGGCGGTACGGCGAGTCTCGACGACCTCACGGGATCGACCTTTACCATCACCAGTTTAGGTCGTGACGGTGGGCTCGGGGCCACCCCCATCATCAACCACCCCGAAGTAGCCATACTTGGAGTTCACAAGGCGCGAGACATGCCTGTGGCCAAGGATGGTCAGGTCGTTGTTCGTCGGATCATGAACCTATCGAGTTCGTTCGACCATCGGGTCGTTGATGGAGCCAATGGGGCAGCTCTGGTACAGCACCTGAGGAGAATGCTCGAGCACCCTGCGCTCATCTTCATGTGAGGTGTAGAATGGGCGAGTCACGCAAGTGCGACGTGCTGGTTGTCGGAGCGGGTCCCGGTGGCTATGTGGCCGGAATCAGGGCTGCACAACTAGGTCTGAAGACGATAGTAGTAGAGGCCGACAAGGCAGGCGGTACCTGCCTCATCCGCGGTTGTATCCCAAGCAAGGCAATCATTCACGCAGCAGAACGTTTCGAGTCGCTCCGGCAGCACGCCTCCGTGAACGGTCACATGGGCCTATCGGTAGACGGCAAGCCAGAAGTGGACATGGCCGCTTTGGTGTCATGGAAGGACGCCATTGTTGAGCGTCTGAACAAAGGTGTCGAGGGGCTGCTGAAGGGTGCCGGTGCCGAACTAGTCAAGGGATGGGCGACCTTCAACGGGCCGAAGAACTGCACCATCGAGACATCTGACGGCCCGGTTGACATCGAGGCCGAGAATGTCATCATAGCAACTGGCTCGAGCCATATCGACCTGCCTTTCATGCCGTGCGACGAGGAGTTCATCCTCTCATCGACTGGAGCGTTAGATCTCGAAAGTCTGCCCAAGAGTGCTGCCATCGTTGGAGGTGGCTACATAGGACTAGAATTGGGCTGCGCGCTGGCCAAGCTAGGCACCGAGGTCACGGTTGTCGAGGGGCTCGACAGCATCCTCGCAATCATGGACAGCGAACTGCGTAGGCCACTGGAGATTTGGCTCAAGAAGCACGGGGTGGTCGTGCACACCAACGCTCTGGCAAGAGGCACTGCAATCAAGGGAAAGGGAGCTGCGAGGAAGGTGGAGCTTACCTTCGAGAAGGACGGTGAGGAGCACTCGATCAAGGTCGACAGGGTCCTTGTGACAGTCGGTCGGAAACCCAATACCAAGGGCTGGGGGCTGGAGAACACTGGAGTTCGGATGGATGCGGCGGGCCGCTTCATTAGAATCGACAGGCAATGCCGCACCTCGGTTCCAGGAATCTATGCCATTGGTGACGTGGCTGGCGAGCCGATGCTCGCCCACAAGGCCAGCGCCGAAGGTGAGATGGTCGCTGAAATCATAGCCGGACATAAGCGCGAGTTCGACAAGGTCGCGATTCCGGCCATTGTCTTCACCGAGCCAGAGATCATCTCCGTTGGCCTGACACCAGAAGAGGCAGAGGAGCGCGGTGAGCAGATCATTGTCGGCAAGTTCCCTCTGGCTGCAAGCGGCAGGGCGCTCAGCATCGAGGCAGAGAAGACAGGGGGCTTCATCCGCGTGACTGCGAGAGAGTCTGACCATGTCATCCTCGGAGTGCAGGCGGTCGGCACCCATGTTGCGGAACTGCATGCAGAGTTCGTCCTTGCGCTTGAAATGGGCGCACTGCTGGAGGACGTGGCCGGGACAGTTCACGCCCACCCCACTATGTCAGAAGCCTTCCACGAGAGTGTCCTGAAGACGCTGGGTCACGCGATACACATCAGCTGAGTGATAGGATGAGTGAATTGAGAATCCTCAGAGCTGGCGTCGTCGAGTATCACATCATGGCTGAAGCAATGAAGGAGATGCAGCAGCAAAGGATCGAGGACAAGATTCCTGACACCGTCATCATGGTTGAGCACCCAGAGGTCGTCACCGTCGGGCCGAAAGCGGTCAGGGACGGTGTCGAGGTGCATGGATACCCGACATCCCTGACCGACCGGGGTGGAGGTATCACTTGGCACGGCCCGGGACAGTTAGTCGCATACCCCATCATCAAGTGGGAACTAGAAGAGCAAAACATCAGAGAGATCATTGGGAGACTAGAGGACTGGGGCATCAGCGCGCTTGCCGAGTGTGGTGTGACTGCATACAAGGATTCGTCCATGCAAGGAGCTTGGGTGGACGGTCACAAGGTCTGCTCGATAGGGCTCTCCTTCCTCCACTGGGTAAGTCGACATGGAATGTCAATCAACATCCGCACCCCTGGAACCCGTGTTGAGGACCTAGAGGGGTGCGGCATGAGTGCAGGAATCCACTCCAGCCTCTCTCAGTTGGGCTACATCAGCGACCCTCAAGGTAGATCCATCAACCTCGCTAGAGTCGAGCGGGCGCTGCTGGCGAACTGCGAACAGAACCTCGGACGCTCCCCCTCGAAGTCAATTGAATGGAGTCCGGAGATGCCCGTATGAGTCGACCTCGTAAAGGCGATCTAGCTCATCACTGGAAGCTTGACCCCGAGACCGCCTTCCTTAACCATGGCTCCTTTGGGGCCACTCCCTCTGTCGTCCTCGAGGAGCAGAGTCGGTTCAGGGCCCTGATGGAGAATGATCCGGTCCGATTCTTCGAGAGAGAGTACCTCGACCTGTGGGACGAAGCTCGACGTACTCTGTCGGAGTTCCTGAACGCTGACATCGATGGGATGACTTTCGTCAGCAATGCCACTCAGGGAGTCAACACCGTGCTCAGAAGTTTGCAACTACAGCCCGGGGACGAAATTATTGTCCCCGACCACTCCTACCAGGCTTGCTGGAACGCCGTCGACTTCGTCACCGAGAGGTCAGGGGCGAAGACAGTGGTCGTAGAAATCCCGTTCAGGGTCGGGGGCCCACAGGATGTAATCGACAGCGTCATGGGAGCGGTGACCGACAGGACCGTTCTAGCCCTGATAGATACGGTGACCAGCCCGACCGGGATGAGGATGCCTTTCGAGGAGTTGACTGCTCGGCTACAGTCGAGGGGAGTCGATGTGCTTCTGGATGCCGCGCACGGCCCCGGAATCGTTCCGCTGGACCTGTCTGTACTCGCTCCGGCATATTGCACAGGCAACTGCCACAAGTGGCTGTGTTCCCCCAAAGGCTCGGCTTTCCTGCACATTCGTGAAGATCGAAAGCACCTGATGCACCCCCTGAATATCAGCCACGGCGCCTCGCATGAGAGCGGGGCGCAGGAAAAGTTCGAGTTCGAGTTCGCATGGCCCGGGACGCAGGACCCCTCGGCGTGGTTGTGCATCCCGAAGGCGATTGAGTACCTCGGTGGGCTCGTCGAGGGCGGATGGCCAGAAATCATGGAGCGCAATCACGCCCTCGCAATCAAAGGGAGAGATATCATCTGCGAGGCGCTTGGAACAACTCCGCCGATCCCCGATTCAATGGTATCGGCCCTAGCAGCGGTGGAGATGCCCGAGGACGGTGAGGTCGGTGCTATGAGCCTCGAGGGTGACCCGTTTCACAACTTCCTGCTCGACGAGTACAGCATCCAAGTTCCGGTAATGCCCTGGCGTCATCACGGTGTCAGGTACATCCGAATCTCCGCACAACTGTACAATCACGTGGACGAGTACAGGTACCTAGCTGAGGCCCTCTCTGAGAGCCTGTGAGAAGAAGCAACCATTCAAGGATGAGTGGCTGAATCGGCAACCATGCCTGAAGCTGTGGTCGCCATAACCGGGGCTTCCGGGGCGCAATACGGCGTGCGTCTGGTTGACGAATTACTGGATGCGGGGTGGTCAATCAGCCTGATAGTGACCAGTGCTGGAGCGATTAATCTCGACCTCGAGTGCGGCATTGCTCCAGAAGCCCTAGGCGAGCGTGACGGTGTCACGCTCGAGGACAATGGCAATCTCGCCGCCCGCTCCGCCTCGGGCTCTGCCCGCTTCGACGCTTACGTCGTCTGCCCCGCTAGCGGGACTACCATCGGCAAAATAGCGGCTGGGATATCTGACAATCTAGCAACTAGGAGCGCTCTAGTAGCACTGAAGGAGAGGCGTAAACTGATTCTGGTACCGCGAGAGGCTCCGGTCTCGACACCGCACCTAGAGGCGATGGCGAAAATGTCGGCGTGGGGTGTCGTGATACTGCCGGCCAGCCCAGGCTTCTACAACTCGCCGGAGAGCATCGGCGACCTAGTCGACTTCGTGGTGGCTAGGATCCTCGACCAGATGGGGGTCGAGCACTCTCTGGGGAGACGCTGGACCGGCGACGAGGTCGCCCGCGACTAACCGGTGGGCGACGATTCCTCTTCGGCGTGGGTTCAATAGTCCGGCGAAGGCGCGAGGACTTCGTGGAGACAATAGTGGATGCAGGGTTAATCGAAGCCGAAAGCAGCGCTTCCGAGCCCCGAAAGGCGCTTTCTAATGCTATTACGCGCGCACGCGAGCTGCCGGTGCCTGTCCTCGTCGTGAGTGCGCTGATACTTGTCGGTGGCTCGGGCGGTGCGATTCTGTACGGAGACGATATCATCGAGTGGATCCAAGGTGAGCCGGACTACCGACTCATCGAATTCGATGCAGCACAGTCTAGGGCCTACGCGCAGGCACTTGTCGATCTTGGCCATCCAGACTGGGGGGGGAGGCTCTCTGGAACCATCGAGGAGAAGAATACCGCCGAGTCAATCAAGTTAAACTTCTCATCAATGGGCATACCCTCAACACTCGAAGAGTTCGATGTTCCGATGTTTATCATTGGCAGTGAACCGGAACTCTCTATGTGCACTCCTGGCGATATAGGTGTCACCATCGGCGGCCCTACTCCTTGCACAGCGGCTGATTTCAATCGGGAGATAGTGGAGTTCACGCACCGAGAAGACTTCGTCCTTCAGGGCTACAGCGGCTCTTCCTTCGTCCGTTATGTGGACAACATGCCGGTCATCGACCTTGGAATTGGGAATGATTCGGCTGATTGGGGCTCGGCTTCAAATGCGGTAGGGCTCGTCTGGCTAAAACCGGAGACTGAAAGCAACACTGCGCTTTTCGAGCGTGCGGCTGACAATGACCTAGAGGGACTGATTCTGATTAACGACCGTCAGAACTGCGACGAACTGGTAACAGACGACTGCGTCCCTTACTTCAAGTCGGTCGGGATTTCCTCGATAGACCCGATTCCAGATGGCCTTGGTTTCATCATGGTCTCTAGGAGCGTGGGGCAGACAATCATCGACGAGGTGATTAACGGTGATGCTAGACTACAGTTCATCACCGATGTGAACAACGGAGGTACAGCGACCATACACGTACCCTGTGGGATAATTGAGGGGCAAAGTGAATCACTCATCATCTTCGGTGCCCATCACGATACTGTTTACAACGGACAAGGAGCAGTGGACGATACCTCAGGAGTTGCCACTGTACAGGAGATAGCTAGGCAGTTCGGACTTCTGGAATCGCAGTTGGGGACTCCTAAGCATACCCTCTACTTCTGTACCTGGGGCGGTGAGGAGGAAGGGCTGTGGGGCTCCACCGAATGGGTCGACAAACATCAGACCATGCTAGCAGAAAATCTCAGACTTTACATCAACCTAGACATGAATCACGTCGATGCGGAGCGTAACTCCGGAGTGACTCTCTTCGGCAACAACAGGGCTGACATAGACCTCATCAAAGATATCACAAATGTATTCTCAAGCGCCTATCCAGAACTAGCGGATAAGTACCCAATTAGTATCCACAAGCACAGTTCCACCGCCATGCCCTACAACTCCGACCACGCTCCCTTCGTCTACAACCTCGATGATGATGAGGGTCCAGACAAGGACTACGGCAGAGCCATTGTCTGCTACGGATCTGGCTCGACCGAGTACCACACCTATCTGGACACGATGGATCGCTTCAACGAGGAGAGCCTGATGGTCTCTGGAATAATCTACGGCTCGTTAGTCAGGTATCTCGCCTACGGTGAGGCGCAGTGAGCCATCACGGCCTCGTAGTCGGGTTCCTGTCCAGGGTTGTCGGCGACCCAAGCGTAGCCGATGTTTCCATCGGCCTCTACTATGAAGATTGAGCGCTGGGCCACTGTGTATCCAGGGATGACGAAATCATCGAGAGCAATGCCGTAGGCATTGACAGTCTCGCGGTGAACATCAGAGAGCAATGGGAACGAGATGTCGTTTGCCTCGGCGAACGCGGAGTTAGCGAACGGGGAGTCTACCGAAATCCCGAGTACTGAGGAACCACACGACTCGAGACTGGCCATTCCGTCGGAGAAGGTGCACATCTCCTTGGTGCAGACTCCTGTGAAAGCGGCGGGGTAGAACGCTAAGACAACTCGTCCTCCGCGCATCTCGCCCAGTGTCACGGAGGACTTGTCTTGGGCTGTCAGAGTGAAGTCAGGGGCGGTATCGCCTACGGCTGGCATGATGGGTCCACGGGGTGTTGTTGATTACATTTGCTCGGGCGAATCTATCCCCAGCAGTCCGAGCCCCGTCGATATCGTCCTAGCGGTCAAATCACACATGGCCATCCTGCTCCCTCTAGTCGCTTCGTCCTCTGCACCCAAAACGGGGCAGACCTCGTAGAAAGTTGCGAAGGCTGAGGCGACCGAGTGTAGGTATGTGCAGAGACGGTGTGGAGAGTACGTGTCTAGGGTGTCGTCAGTGACTGCAGCGAAATTGACTAGACGTCTTGCCAGAAGTAGCTCCTCAGGCCGAGAGAGTGAGATACTGATTCCATTGAGAGAGGAGCGCTCGGTGCCCGAGCGCCTGAAGATACTGCATATCCTAGCATGGGCGTACTGGAGGTAAGGCGCGGTGTTACCTTCGAAAGCCAGCATCCTGTCCCAGTCGAAAACGTAGTCCTTCGTCCTCTCTGTGGAAAGGTCGGCGTACTTCACGGCGCCAATTCCAATCGCTTTGGCTATTTCTTCCCTCTGAGCCCCTTTCAGTTCGGGGTTCTTCTCGGCGATTGCCTGCTCGGCTCGCGTAACTGCCTCTCGGAGAAGATCGACTAGCTTGATGACCTCGCCCTCGCGACTCTTCAGAATCTTGCCATCCGAATCCATGACTGAGCCGAAGTTAACATGTACGGCATTATGTGAATTAGTCATGAAACCGGCTTGCTGCGCCACTTCGAATACCATATCGAAGTGCTGGGACTGAGGAGTTCCCACTACATAGAGAAGGTCGTCGCAACCGAGTCTCTCGACACGATCGATGATGCATGCGAGGTCTGTGGTGGCGTAGTTGTAACCGCCGTCTGCCTTGGCGATTATCACCGGCATGGACTCGCCCTCCCTGTTGACCCAGCCGCCCGGGTAGACTACTTGAGCGCCCTCGCTCTCCTCTAGCAAACCCTGTTCGCTCAGCCGCTCCACCACCATTGGGAGTAGGTGATGGTAGCTCGACTCGCCCATGATGTCGTCATTGGTCAGAAGTACCCCTAGCATCTGGTAGACTTCGTTGAAGTAGCGCATCGACTCGTCAACGAGGATTTTCCACAACCTCAGTGTATCCTCGTCTCCGCCCTGTAGCATTACTACTCGATTCCTCGAACGCTCGATAAACGACTGGTCGGCATTGAACTTCGCTCTGGCCTGCTTGTAGAAGCCGTCGAGGTCACCAACGCTGAGCTCATCTGCCGCGGTGTCCTCACCAAGATCAAGCAGGTGCTCGATTAGCATGCCAAATGGCGTGCCCCAGTCGCCGACGTGATTCTCCCTGTGGACTGTGTGGCCCTTGTGGGCCAACATCCGAACAATCGCGTCGCCGATGACTGTTGACCTTAGGTGACCGACGTGCATCTCCTTGGCCACGTTCGGTGCAGAGTAGTCTACCGCTGCAACCCGCGTCTCCTCCATGGCTATCCCGAGCCGGACATCGGCAAGTAACTCGGAGAGCCGAGCTACAAGCCACTCCGGCTCGGCTCTCAGATTGACGAATCCGCTGACTGCACGGACCTCAGCAGTGCCGGCAAGGGTCGGCACGAGCACTGAGGAGATTTCCTCGGCGATATCTACTGGAGAGCGTTGCAGCACCGCTGCAAGGCTGTGGCACGGCATTGCTAGATCGCCATGCTCCTCAGCCGTAGCCGGTCCGAGCAAGCCGGCCGAGTTGGCCTCTGCCACCCCCATTCCCGACAGAGCCTGTTCTATCACTGGGGCCACTGCCTCTGCCAATATCCTCATCGTTTCAGCTCCATGCGTACCTCAGTATGGCGGCGATACCGCCGAAAGCGTCGTACATGGTGGCCCCCTCCTCAGTATCCATCGAAATCAGACTGACCTTGGCTGAGGTGTGGTTGGCGAGCATAGTCAACTCGTCCATCAGGTCCATCGTCCTGTCTGGGTCCTCCCTGATGTCCTCCGAGTCGCATGAGGGGCAGTTCGGAAGGTCGGAACGGTTCTTCTGGGTAGCCTCCCACTCGTGCTTGCAGGGCTTGCACACCCAGCCCACCCTGCGCTGGCGCAGGGACTCTGAGAGGAGTAGGGTGTGTACGGCGCCCTGATCGAGTGCTGATCGGACCATCGTCTCGCCGTATGTCGCCTTGGGATGGGTCTGCATAACCTCGCGCAGGAACTGGTCGACGAGATTACGTTCAGCTTCCAACTCAATCTGATCCATCAGGCCGCCTGCTCGCTGTATCAGCTCACGCAGACCACTCTCATTGGAGTAGCCAACGTCGAATAGAGGCTCGCGGATTAGTTTGTTTATCTCATGGTGGAAGTAGTCGTTCTTCACTACGAAGTCCTTGGTGGCACCCGGCCCCCCAACGATGATGCCCTCGATATTCTCAATCTGAGGTAGCCAGTAGGAGCACGCCCGCTCTGCGGACTTCTTGAAGAAATTGTGAGCTGCCTCTTCTATCAGTCTCTCGAAGCGCTGAGCAGACTGACCCCCTCGCCCGTGCTTCGAGGGAACTTGGGAGGTGATGTGTTCTTGGCAATGCATACGCTTGCCAGTGGCCATTCCGTATGCCGACTCTGAGCGGTCAATGACGAACAGGCCGTAAGCGGCCCTGTCGATTAGCATCTCTTCGAGTTGGCTCAACTCAAATCTCGAGTCGCAGCGGTAGCGAAACGAAGGGAACGGCTGAGGAGGGTCGTCCACCACTGTGGAAATCAGGCGTGACTTGTTGTTGCCCACGATGACGTGACCCACGAAGATGGCGATTCCCCTCTCACCGGGGGTCTTGTAACGATTGATTGTGGCTATCGCTGACTCAATCGCGTCGGCCACGTGCTTCCTCGTCGACTTCGACCTGATATTGGCTGCTTGGCCGGACTCCTGAGAGAGATGCTGACGGACATCGTGAATCATCCTGTCCGGCGGCACGATGACTGTGACTAGCTCGGTACCCATGCCACGCATGGCTGTGAGCTCCTCAAGCGCCTTCTTCAGGTGAAGCCTGCGCTGCTGCTGCTCCAACTCATCAGACATGCTGTACCTCTGTCGGAGGCCTGAGGGGCGGCATTTCAACCCTTCACCACACCCGCGCCGCAGGCATTGAAAGGGAGCATGTACACCCATGCTTCGATGGCGACGGTGATTGCGGCCCTCGGAGGTAGCCTGCTCAGGCCCGAGGTCGAAGAGCGACACATGTGGTTGGAGGGCCTAATCGAGATCATCAGGGACCGTGTTGCAATGGACGACAGGATCGGTCTAGTCATCGGCGGCGGAGCCGCCGCGCGCGAGGGAATAGCCCTCGCAAGGCCTATCATCGACTCCGAAGACAGACTCGACAGAATCGGTATCGCAGCGACTCGCCTAAATGCCGCCATAGTCAGAGAGAGTCTTGCCGACGCTGGCATCCCAATCTCCGGCAGCATTCCTCACAGCGTCAACGAGGCGGCCTCGTTGCTCGAGGAGCGGCAGGTCATCGTCATGGGTGGGACGCGTCCGGGCCACACCACCGACGCGGTCGCCATCAAACTGGCCGTCGCTGTGGGGGCCGAGCGCTGCGTCATCGCGACCAACGTGGCCAAGGTCCACGAATCCGATCCACGTACCAATCCCGATGCCGTGGCTCATGACCGACTCACCCACTCCCAGCTGCAGGTTATTGTCGGACCGGCCGAGCACTCTCGAGCCGGTCCGTCGCAAGTCGTCGACCCAATGGGAGCGAGCGCTGCTGCCAGCGCAGGGATGCCGCTGTGCATACTTGATGGAAGGGATCCAGAGAGAATTCGGGTCGCCATCGAGGGCGGGGACTTCGGAGGGACGGTGGTTGAATGAGTCGGAAGGAGAAGATCCAGAGAGCAGCTCAGAGGACCGCGGGCGAAGCACGCGAGGCCGCGAAGCGTCAGCGGGACAGTGAGCGACTGGCACGGGAGCGACGAAACTTCGCGACCACCGCCCATCGGCACTGTTCAGTATGCTGGACCCCAATCCCCCTCGACGAGGAGCCCCCAATCTGCTCCGATGCGGAGTGTGCGGAGAAGCAGCAGAAAAGAGAGTCTTCGAGGAAACGACTGACCGTTATGCTCTACCTGTTCCCAGGCATCGCAATACTGCTGGTGATGCTGCAGGTCCTGGGGGCGTCAGGTTGAACCGTGAGCTAGGGGGGTGAAAAATCGATGATGATTCGCATCCTTTCGGTGCTGCCAGCAGTGATGGGCGTCATCTGCGCTCTCCTGCTGGTAGTAAGCCTGTATGGGCCGACACTCGATGCTAACCGCATCAAAATCCCCCTGGTCCCGTGCACCGATGATGTCACCGGGTGTCCAGTAGGGATGACCAGCGAAGATCTCAGTTCGCCGACCGCGTTCATGCTTCTCGATATCGAGCTCACCATAAAGTGGAACGAGTCCGACAGCAGTTGGATAGGTGTTATTGCCAGCCCTCCGCCCAGCGGCTGTGAGCCTGACTCCAACGGGCTCACGACTTGCACCGCTGAAGACTTCGACTTCATCGCCGGCGGCGACAGCGAGATGGACGGCACGTTCGCGTTCGACCTCAAGCCGGGCGACTATAGGTTTGCGACAGCGAGTATCGGCACCTCGGGAATCGGTGGCAACCAGCTAGTCACCATTACTCCCGAAATCTCTCTGAACCCGGTGGCTGAAGTACTGCTTGGGTTAGTAGCGATTCTGCTGTTCGCTGGCTCGGGGGAGATGTTCGTACACGAGAAAATATTGGGAGTCTGGAAGCGCTTCAAAGAAGCCTGACTGGAAATCAGTGTTGTTGAAGAACCGGGGCGGGGTGCAGGGGTCATGCGAGTCCATAATTGCGCACTCTGTGGAACTGCGGTCGATGTCTCCGGCCTCCCCCCTTCAATAGGCGGTTACCGACTGTACTGCACAGTATGTGGGCACCACTGGCAAGTCGAGTGACTACTCTTCGTTCCTATGCCAGTTATCAGGCAGACTCAATGGATCGATTACCTCGTCAGCCCCTATCGTCTCAATGAGTCTCGAGCGGAGTTCCTCAAGACCATCTCCTGTCTGCGCGCTGATTAGGGTCTCGGCGCCTTCAGGGGGATTCCCTAGGATGTCGCTCTTGCTGTGGATGACTATCATCGGACGCTCGGACATCAGCTGCCTGACCTCCGTGAGCAGGCGCTCCTGTTCATCGAGTGGAGAAGAACTGCCTTCTGTAGCATCGACTAGGAACAAAAGCACGTCGCCGGTGTGTTCGAGTGCTGCGATGGCCTGCATCTCAATTTGATTGCGTTCGACCATTGGCCTGTCCAGAAGACCGGGTGTGTCCACCATCTGGTAGGCCCTTCTCCGATGCTCGAAGTGCCCAAGATGGAGTTGTTTGGTCGTGAAGGGGTAGGATGCGACTTCAGGCTCTCCGCTCGACAGGGCGGTAATCAGCGCTGACTTACCGACATTCGGGGCTCCGGCCACCACAATACAAGGCTCTGCCGAATCCAGAGAGGGCAGTTCGCGCAGGATATTGCGTGCCTCTCCCAACCACAGTATCTGTGGTGAAATCTGGTCGAGGATTGAGGAGAATCTGCCGTATGCGTGCCTTCGGGCATCGTGGAAGCCCTCAATCCTGCGTAGCCTCAGGATCTTCCTTTGGGTCTCGCCGGCTATTTTGCGGACCTGCTCAGCAGCCCATTGGATTGTCCCGAGGGTCTTTCGGTACTCATCATTGCCAACAGCAGCGTCGATTAGGGCCTGGTCGAACTCCGAAAGCGTGTTCAGGCTCGGCCATCGGTTGACCCACTTCAGCAGCGTGGTGCTGATGACGTCGGCTGCAGATTGCACCATCCGGTCCATCTGCTTGCGCACCCTGTGATACTTGTCAGGATCTTCGACCAGATCGGACTGCTTGCTGGCTCTGCTGAACGCCTTGTCGAGAACCTCCTGAGGATACAGGACCGTGGGGATGTGACGCCAGTCTACCGATGCCATGGACTCTCCTCGGACCCTGCGGCCCCTACTCTCCCACTTCAAGCCACCAGTTCGGGCCATAGGCCCGATGAGAGACTATCAGACTCCTTTTCTATCACCACTCCCGCGCATAGCCATGACAGTAGAACGCAGAGGCAAAAGAATCGATGACCTGCCCGGCTGGGCTAGGCAAATCCACGAAGAGTACGGCTCGCCTGACCTCACTGGTCTGAACGACGTCTTCCACGGCCCCCTAATCAACCGCAAGTCCGGACTCAGGAAAGACGACATTATCGAGGTGCTGCTCGATGCCAGAGCACTTCCCGGTAAAGCTGACCCTTGGGTGAGAGGGATGCTCATTGGAACCTCGAGGAGCGCAGTCGAAATTCTCGATGAGAACGGTGAGTTCCGCTCTATTGCGAGGGACGTGATAGTGGAGGTCCGCCTAGTCACTCACTTACGTCAATCCTACATCGAAGACAGGGAACTCATGACCTTCGAGAAAGAAGACATGCGTCGCCGGTCTAGCATGCATGAAGAAGCCGAGCGCAGCGCCGATGGCAGCGATGACAGCCACCTGTGGGGCTGAGGGATGACAGACTTCGCTTCGAAGAATTGTGTCCCCTGCGAAGGCGGGATCCCCCCTCTGAGTGAGGCCGAGCGCGCCGAGCTGACCCCACATCTGGGTGACGGGTGGTCGGTTGTAGACGGTCACCATCTGGAGTGCGAGTGGTCCTTTCCCGACTTCGTCTCGGCACTGGTCTTCACCAACTCCGCTGGAACAATTTGTGAGGAGCAGGGCCACCACGCCGACTTCGAGTTGGGATGGGGACGAGTGAAGGCAAAGATATGGACTCACAAGATAGACGGCCTGACCGAATCCGACTTCGTTCTCGCGGCCAAGTTCGACAGGATCTAGGTGAATATATGACGCACCAGTTCAGGATGCATGTGTTCGTGTGCACTAACGAGCGGCCGCCAGAGAACCCGCGTGGCTGCTGCGCGGGCAAGCACTCGCTTGACATTCTAACCCGCCTCAAGCGCGCTGCGCGGGCCGAGGGGCTCGACGATGTGCGTGTCAACAAGGCGGGCTGCCTCGACAACTGCGAGAGAGGTCCGTCGTGCGTGATCTATCCTGAAGGCACGTGGTACACCCTACCGGATGACGACGATGGACTGAGTCAGATACTGCAGCACCTCAAGGGCGGCGATGTTGCCAACGAGTACCTGATGGGTGATTGATTGCGCAAGGTAATCTATCCTAAGGTAGGTGGGGTCGACTCAATTCGAATCGTGGAGGTCGATGACCCGGTGCCGGACCCCGGTCAGGTCACTGTCCGAATCCATCGAGCTGGAATCAACTTCGCCGACCTGATGATGCGTCAGGGGCTGTACGGCTCCAACCCAGAATATCCTTTCACCCCTGGCTACGAAGCGGCCGGAGAGGTCATCGAGACCGGAGAGGGGGTCGAAGGCCTGCAACCCGGGGATCGAGTGCTGGCGATGACTGGATTCGGCGGTTACTCCGAGCAGATTGCCCTAGACGCAAACCGAGTGATTCTACTGCCAGATTCAATCTCGTTCGACCAAGCCGCGGCCATCCCCGTGACCTACGGTACCGCCTATCACATGCTGGTGCACCTCGGTAACCTCACCGATGGTGAGACCGTACTCATCCACCACGCTGCCGGCGGTGTCGGAACCGCTGTAGCGCAAATCTGCGAAGCTTACGGGGCTTCGCTAGTAGTCGGGACTGCTTCATCTCCGAAGCGCGAGTTCGTCGAGTCGATGGGAGTTCGCTTCGTAGACCGAGAGGATGAGAACTTCGTGGATGTATGCAAAGAGATGACAGAGGGCAAGGGAGTTCACCACGCTATCGACCCAGTCGGAGGGAGTCACGTGATGCGTTCCTACAAGGCACTGCGTCGTGGCGGTAAACTGTACTTCTTCGGCGCCTCGGCTGCAGTAAAGGGAGACAAGAAGTCGACTCTGACAGCCCTCAGGATGTGGGCATCAACGCCGCGCTTCGACCCACTGAAGATGATGAGTTCCAACAAGGCTGTTTTCGGAGTCCACATGGGACTATTAGACGACGAGTCAGTGTTCCGAGGCCATCTAGAGGCGCTCTCGGGGATGCTCCTCAAAGGGCAAATTGACCCGGTCATCGACTCGGTTTGGAGATTCGAGCAGGTCGCTGACGCGCAGAAGCACATCCACGACCGGAAGAACCGGGGCAAGGTTCTGCTCGACTTCTCGTGATTCACATTCCTTCTGGAACGACCATTGCAAGGAGTTCGCCATTGCAGGAAAATTCGACATCATCGGGCAGAGTGATTCCCCCTGCCCCCCAAGAGGCGGTCATGACTTCGGCGATATCCTGGTAGGCATCGCTGTCTATCACTGAATTCATCGTCTCCAGATCAGGCCATACGCTGACCGCAATGACTCTCTCGTCATCTGCGGCCAATGCCCCTCTCATACATCCGTTCTCAATGGCATATGCGAGGAAGTTGTCCTTCCAAGTATTCGCCATTTCTTCTGTCACTTCATTACCGCCAGTTTTGACGGACCAGTACCTTGCTATTGGCATGGTTGGCCTTGAAACAGAATCTGTATAACCATTCCTGCGACATTGGAATTGGGAGAACTGTGAGCTAATCACAGTCGTACCGGACGGGTCGCACCACAGGCCTGGCACTTGAGCAGACTAGTCCTGCCCTCCTTGATGAAGCGGGTATCGGGGGCGCGGCACTGGCCGCACAGGATGAATGCCTTGACGTAGGCGACCAGCTTTTCCTTGATTCGGACAGGAGGTACGCGTCCCTTGAACATCACACGTACCTGCTCGCGGGTACCCGAGGTACCGAGTTCGTTGAGCAGGAACTGGTAGACGTGGTTGGAATCACGATCCATCGCGTTGACGATGTCTGCGAAATTGCGCAGGATGGTCTGGCTGCCCTCAATGAGTACGTCTGGCTCGGGCATGGTCCAGCGCGAGCGCTCACTGATGTCCTTGGGTATACGCTCACGCGCACGGTCGAGCAGGGCATCATAGTCGTAGTCAGCCATCGGCCTGCCGAATCATGGCCCCCTTTTCACCCCACCGGGCGTCATCGGCCGCTTGCGAACGGTCAAAGACCGGAACGGCGCACGAAACCTGTGGACGAGGCACTTGAGGTCAAGGTGGCTCGCACCCACCCCGACGCGAGGCTGCCGACTCGAGGCAGCGAACACGCAGCCGGATGGGACCTGTATGCCCTCGAAGACACTGTTGTGCCATTCCGCCAGAGCATGAAGCTCCGGACGGGGCTACATGTCGCCATACCTGTTGGCTATGAGGGGCAAGTGAGGGCGCGCTCCTCGCTCGGCTCGAAGGGACTCATCTTGCCTCATAGCATCGGCACCATAGACGCTGACTATCGTGGCGAGTTGTTCGTGCTGATGACTTGGATAGGAGAGGGTGACTCGTACACAGTCAGAGCTGGAGAGCGAATTGCCCAGATACTAATCTCCCCCATACCAGACGTCGGCTTCCAGGAAGTCAACTTCGAGGACCTTGGCGAGACTGAGCGTGGAGAGGGCGGTTTCGGCAGTACAGGGCGCTTCTAGTGCCCCAAAGTCGGGATTTACCCATATTCTATCCCCGGTGAGTTCATAGATAGCCAGCGATGGGGCGGTTTGATGCCACTGAGCGTAGATGAGTTGCGGGGCAAAGTGGATGCTTTTCGCAACAAGGGCCTGAACACCCAGCAGATAGCTGATGAGCTATCCTTGTCCCAGACCACCATACAGTGGTTGTCCTCGAGTGGGGTTGCCACAGAGGACCGTCCTTCTGACATACAAGTTGGCTGGCGCTCGATAGCAGTCAGGGCCGGAAGGATAGAGGCAGCCTCCTATATCTTCGTCGACATCATCGAGGAAGAAATCGGCGACGAGGTCGATGCAATAGTCGGCATCAGCCTCAACGGAATTGCCTTCGCACAGGCCATAGCCGGGCAGATGGATCTCGACCTCTCGATTAGCAGGAGCATAAACGAGGACGAGGGCGGTCACCTCTCCGAAGTCTTCGCCGGTGTTGCCGGGAAGCGTGTGGTCGTAATCGACGACGTCGTCTCTTCCGGCACCACGATGCGCAAGACCGTCAGGAACCTCAGGTCAGCTGGAGCTGACGTCAAACTCTGCATGGTGCTCGCCAACAAGTCGAACAACAACGAGCTTGAGGGCGTGCCCCTCCGTGGACTGGTCAGAGTAGTCGCAGTCTGAGGGAGTCAAATGCACTGGGCGGACCACACCGCGCAGACCCTACAGGATAGAGGTGCTTCGCAGGTCATCGCTTCGGGAATCACTCCCTCAGGAGAGTTCCACATCGGCCACCTAAGAGAAATTCTGACTGCCGAGATGATTCATCGGGCCTGCCTCGACGCCGGCATGGAATCTCGATACATCTTCATCGTCGATTCGATGGATCCCCTTCGCAGAGTCTACGACTTCCTCTCACCCGCCTACGAACAGTACATCGGCCACCCACTGGCGTACATACCGGCACCCGGCCAAGACGGTGAGCCTAATGCGGATGGTGGCAACTACGCCGAACACTTCCTCGCGCCATTCCTAGCAGCACTCAGAGAGATAGGTGTCGAGCCGGAGGTGGTAATGAACCATCAGACATACGAGAGCGGTGCCTTCGCTGACAAGATTCATTCGGCCATCGAGCAAAAGGACGAGATACGCCAAGTCATAGAAGAGGTCTCTGGCAGAGAGGTGCCCGAAGACTGGTTTCCGTACAACCCCCTCGGCTCGGACGGCAGCATTGACGGAGTCAGTGTCACCGGCTACGAGCATCCGCACGTGCACTGGATCGACAGTCATGGCGTCGATGGAACCACGGACATCAGAACAGCACAGGGCAAGCTGCCCTGGAGGATTGACTGGGCTGCTAAGTGGGGTATCCACGGCATAACTTGTGAGCCAGCGGGCAAGGACCACGGTGCGGCTGGAGGCAGCTACGACACCGGAATACCAATCTGCGAAATGCTGGGTAGCCAGCCGCCCCACAAGTTGGTCTACGAATGGATTCAACTGAAAGGCATGGGGCCGATGTCGAGCTCGACGGGCCTGACTGTCGGGCCTATGGATGCGCTCGCGCTTGTGCCTCCTGAGATTATGCGCTACGTCATCGCGCGCAGCAAGGTCGGCCGCCACATCGATTTCGACACCGGCCCGGCGCTGTTCCAGACCGCTGACGAGTATGAGAGGCTGGTCACAGAGCCCCCAAGTGGCTCAGACGAAGATTTGTCCCGTCGCCAACAGATAGCGCGCGACACTCAACTCGGTGCACTGAGGCTAAGTCAGGTTGAGGTGGGTGCGGACCCAGCTGGCTCCGTCGCAGGAGTCTCATTCCGTCATCTCGCGATGCTCGCTCAAATCAAGTCTAGAGATGACGACGTCTGGGATTCACTACAAAGATCGGGACACCTAGAGGGGAGCGCTGGAGATTCTTTGACAGGGAAGTTGCGCAGGATGAGGAACTGGGTCGACGGTCCACACTTCCCTGATGCTGCAAGGGTTGAGGTGCAGTCCAGCATCAGCGACGAAGCGCGGGCCAATCTGGACGATGGGCACAGAGAGTTCCTGACTGCATTGGGTGAATCGCTTGGAGATTGTGAGTGGACTGACAAGGCAATAGGCAATTGCATCAGATCAGTGGCAACGGAGGTAGGGATCGGTGGCAGAGGGGCTTACGTAGCCCTGTATTGGATCATCCTCGGCAAGAATCATGGCCCTAAAGCGTCCTCACTGATGGCTGAGATGGGGAGTGAACATCTCCTGTCCCTAATCAGTGAAGCATAGGGTACCCTTTGACTCAAATGGCAAGGTTGACCAGAACCCCGGCAGTCGATACTGTCACATCCACAGCCTGCATCCGAGGGGACGGGAGTGAACAATGGCGATTGAGGTCTGTTCGGACTGCTTCAGCCCCCGCATCACCCCCTACATGGGGTATGAGACTGGCAAGCGTTTCATCTGCCAGGACTGCGAACACATCAGCGTTGTAACCATCGAGTTCCAGGACATCGAAGCCTTGGTCGCATTCCTTCAGGAAAGGAGAGATGCCTCATGAGCAAGTATCTTGCAATTGGAATGATTCTTGCTTGTCTAGCGCTCGTAGTAGGGGGAATGTTTGGCCATTCTTGGCGTACACATGAAGGGATGAATCCCGGCGATGATCGTCTCCATGGGTCTCATTATGGTCTCCATGAAGTATATTATTCAGTAGACGGAGACCTAGGGGACCCCTTTGAATATTCCAATGCATGTGCGACAAGCGATTCTGCTTACGAACCGATGTGCGATATGGAATCTGCCGGACGCACAACGACGAATATTCTGTGGGTTGTCATTGCCATCGGAAGCATTGCAATCTTACTGTCTCTTCTCAATCCTGGAAAAACGTGGGTGGTCACATTGCTCATGGGGGCAGCAGGCATTTTAGCACTGGCAGCTGTTGTGGTGTGGTATATGATGC
>JAAZXI010000012.1 GCA_014240285.1 Methanobacteriota archaeon | reverse complement strand
TCCCCTGACCCTAACAGCATACAGGATCTCGGTTCCCCGCTCATCTACTCCGGCTAGTAAGAGTATGACCATTACAGAGGCGAAAATCACCCGAGTGGGTGAGATGTACCTCCTTGCTCCCTCCTCAATCCTCTCAAGCACCTCATGGGCGATCTCAGAGTCGGCCTCCTCATCCCCACTCCTAAGCTTCTCCAAAAGTCCCATTTCAATCACCTCCCAATATCGTTGCGAGTATAGTCAGAACAGCCGAGGAGAACGGCTCGATGACCATCACGTGTTTGGTCGAGCCACTAAGACCGGGGAACATGTTGAGCAATGAGAGGTCGGAAGCCAGTCCGTTGACCCCTAGCGTGGTACCTGTCGGAATTCCATCAGTAATCTGAGCATCTAGGAGAACACCCCTGAGGTCTATTTCAGTGCCCTCAATGTCAGCCGAGGCACGGGCCGAAACGATGATTCTCTCACCCTTAACATCATCAAGTTCGATAATGCTGTATGGGCCAACAATCTCTCTGATGTTTACTGTGGCCCGCTGTAAGTTCTCACCAAGGGCCTCCAATTCCTCGAGTACCATTGGCGGACTGACTGGAACGTTGCTCATTCGGATATACATGCGTTCGACGCCGTCACCACCAGATCTGATTGCGAGACCGAAGGTCTGTGTGGTCTTGATAGACATGAAATCGGTCATTCCCTCGGCCAGTAAAATCGTGTCCCCTCTCCTGTTTATCGCCTTACCAAAGGCCTCTATGTACAGTGACATGCCCTCCTCAGAGGCCCTGAAGTCGAGAGTTGGGGTGCCTTGGAAAGCTATGTTCTGCGTAATATCGAAATCTAGAGTGGGGGCCGTTGTCAGATTTATCCAACCAGGCACATCGGTCAGGAATACCGTTGCTGGCCACCATGCTGAATCCAGCCACTGCATTTGCTGCATCATGATGGCACCGACGGCCGAGCCGTCGCGCCTGTATTGCTCAGGGACTGTCATATCGATGGATATCGCGGTGCCTAAGCTGGCCTGTATATCGATTGTCTCAGGAATGTCATGAATCATCACCTCTGTTCTGCTTCCAGCCTCTCTGTTAATGAGTAGGATGTGCACCCAGTCCAGCCTCTCGGAGAGGACATAATGAGTCGAGGTGGTGACCTCTGTGATTTCGCCAATTGTTCTAATTTCGAAAATCGCGTCGAGACCGAGATTTGTCGGCGCTCCTACGGTCAAACCCTGTAGAGTCAGTAACAAGTCCTGACCGTTTATCCCGTATATCTGGAACATGAACTCACTGTGAGCCGGTACCCAGCCGTCGAGCCCTAGACTGATGCTCCAGTCCTGGCCGTTGACTTTGTTCGACCTAGTGACCGAGAGGTCAATCAGAGGAGGTAGCTCAGGCAACCAAATCCTCAGATGGAAGCCATCTGCTATCCCTGTGGGAGACGATTGGAAAGCGAATCCATGAACCCAAACGGGTGCCTTGACAGAGCCATCACCGTGCACTGCCTCCACAGTAAGATCGAATGCCGAATCTGCCTCCAACTGTAAACCAAAGGAGAAATCCTCATCGCTCTCGGAACTGGTCGAAATGTCTGAGGTTATCCCAGACAGGACGCTGTTAACAGACCTGCCGAGATCAGCGAATCCGCTGATGAAGAAAGCGACTCCAGAAAGTCCGTTCGACGTGTTGAGCTCGGGTACATCGAGGCTGGAACCGGAATCTGCCCCAGTCGGAATCTGGATTCCCACAGTGGAGGGGAGTGGGTCGATAGACGCCAGTACCGATAATGAATCACCATCTAAAGTGGGAGCGTGGTCGACGTTGATATTCAGGGCCCGGTCGCCAGAAACCGAAATCTGGGCAGTTCCTCTACCGGCCGGACCTGAGGCTCCCTCCTCGATCGGCTCCATCCAACTGACCTCGCTGAGTCCGGTCAGTCTGGCCGATATGGTAGAGGTCCCAGTTTCCTGATCATGATGGAAGAGGAAATGATCTCCCGTCATCCTGACCGGTTCAGTCGAATTGCTGATTTGCGCCTCGATGGATGATATGGGAGTGGAGGATGACCACCCGGTTACAATTCCTGAAGTAGTGTTGAACGAGTCGGGCACGCCAATTATGGTAGCCGCTTGGCGCTGTGTGCCATCCATACCTGCGTAGGCAATCGACTCGATTCCGGACGAAGCGAGGTACTCCATTCCGCTGGGCGAGATTTGTAGGGATAGGTTGTCAGGGATATCACTGAGTGTCAGGGCCTCGAAGGAGGCCCCCTCGAGCATTCCAGAAGGGTGCTCGATGTAAGTGAAGCGGAATGCTTCGTTTGAGGAGGTTCGCATACTCATTAGTTGCTCGTCTAGCTCGTCGTCGTCGACCAATGAGAATGCCACCAGCCCGCTGAAGCGGATGCTGGCCGCTACCGGAACCAGGGGATCGACGGGGCCATTCCGTCCGCTCACAGTTTCCATTTCTCTGTCTTTTGCTAGAAGGAGGTGATCGCCTGGCATGACCGGATGCGAGCTGGAGCCTGTCTGAACCGAAATGGACTGAATCGGCATGTCGGTCCGGGTCACCAGCCAATTGTCTGTCAGCAGCAGATGAAACGTGCGCCCCTCCAAGCCGCTAGTCCCATCGACGCCCCCGCTGATGACATCGACAACCGCGGAAGGGATGTCGTTCAGCACGTTACCGATATCTAGGAACAGGTCGACTATGTTGATTAGTACGTTGTCGACTATCTTTGAGACGAAATCTAAGCTGTCCTCAGAATCTAAGCTGTTGTCGACCGCACCCCCTCCACCTAACTCGAATGAGCCATACAAGACGATGGCAGTGGGGACGTCTCTTGCAGAAATGTGGATTCTACGGTGGTCTCCAGGAGCACCCTCGCGCAGGAACCAAGAGTCGTAGTCAATCTCCTCCACGGACTGCACAGAGCGCAGGAGAATCAGGGTTTTCGGAGGATTGGCAGGATTAACTGGCAGCGTAGGGTCATCGACATTCTCACTGTTGTCTCGACTGAAGTTCTTGATTCCTATAATCAACCCCAGTCTCGAAGGGAGTTGTCCGGGCAACTGCGACTGCGAACCGTCCGAGCCGAGCATCCTGAATACGCGCTCAATCTCACCGGGTGACAACGATCCTGCGGGCATTCCGCGGAGCCAACCGACGGAGTCGGTCACATTGCCCCTACTCCCGCCATCGGACTCCGAAGGTGGGAGCTCGGAGCGATTCTCGTGGAAGTGGATGTGCAAATCGGTCCTCTGATCGGCCCAGTACTCGATGGTAGTCAGTCCGTCCTCGCCGTCGACCAGACCGTTCTCCGGCAGCACGCTGTCTGTTCTGATGATGATGTCGACCTCCTCTGGGATAATGACAGCGTCCTTGTTGGGGTGGAATGAAAGTTCGATGTAGGCTAACTCCCAGAGGTCCCTGTCACCGTTATCGTCTGGAGGGGAGAAATGGAGGTATCCGAAGCCGGCGGCTACCCCGCAGTTCAACTCTGTGTGCGTGGCGTACAGCAACTCGTCTGGAGAATAGCGATCGGGGCAGTCGGACTGACCCGGGTTCCTAATCTCGATGGCGTAGGGCGCTGAGATCGAGGCGAAGGTGATGCCGGATTCGTCGACTCCCGAGTTGATAATGCCTAGAGTAAGTGCCTGAATTAGGGAGAACAGCAGATCGGAGCCTGCTCCCGAGATGTCGAAGTAGAATCTCTCGATTCCTATTCGGAGAGTGAAGTCGTTCGGTTGGGTTGTGAATCTCGAGTCGACTACCCAGATGTAGGATTCGCCCTCTCCGAGGGCCAGTATGGAGTCCTGGCCAGAATATGCGAAGGCTTTGATCAGAGATACCTGTAGTGAGTCCAGCTGATTCCAATCTGGGTCGTTCTGGCTGGAGTCGAGTACCTTGACCGAGTAGGAGATGCCGGGCTCGATCCACAGTACGCCGTCCTCGACCCCCCAGCCACCTAGGAACTCCCAGGCGATTTTTAGTCCAACTTCGATGTCATCGTCCCCGTCGTTGTCGATGTCGACCTCGTGCAGAAGTGGGTCTGAGTTGATGTCAAGTAGCGAAATCAGGTTAGCGGAGAATGTTACAACCTCGTAGCTCTGAATCGTGTTACCCTCGAGATCAGTGTACTCTGTCCAAATTACGTAATCGGTCAGGTTCACCAGAGTCTGCCAGATGTTGTCGACCTGTCCGGGGGGGCTGCTGCTGGGGTCAATCAGTAGATTGTAGGGGCCCGGATGCTGGGGTTGCGGAGGGGTGGTCACCACCATGCTCGCCCCAACTATGGTCTCATCCACATTGGCGAGAGGGTCGGAGGGTCCGGTTGGCGTTACCGAGTTGCTGATTCCATCGATGGTTGGTTGGGCCAATTGAGCGACAGAATTGCTGTCCAACATCTCTTGGCGCTCCTCGAGGACTTCGGACAGTTGGCCTAGTATCTCGAAGTCCTGAGATTCGATTCTCGCCTCGGCGCTCACCGCAGAGAAGGGAGAGAGGATGGGGAGAAGGAACAGTAGAGCTATCAGCAGGGTATGCGAATTGTTCGCCCTTGGTGCCCTGTAAACCAGTCGGACACCGGTGCTGTCCATGCTCGCACCTCCTAGAGGTGCGCTATAGGGTATTGCCCTACTGGAACCTGCTCTGCATCAAAAAAATCAGGATCGTAAGCGAATCATTCCAAACTAACTGACTCTATTGAGCCGCAGTGAGGGCATGCCGTCCTGGCAGTGTCGACCCCGGGTGGCATTTCAATCTCGAACTTCTTATCGCACGAAGAGCAGTTCTGACGTACGGTGCGGTTCGGCTCTGGCTCAGACTCCTCCGGGTGGAAGACCTCGGCCTCGTCCTCACTAGGGGACCAGTTGGAGCCAGTCTCATCTGTCTGGGAATCATGCGAGAAATCGACGTCCTCTCTCTCGACCGCATCATCTTCATCCTCGAACTCAGAGAGTAGATTGCTCGCAACTTCGGAACCGGAAGAGGCTGATTCCCCTGATGACTGCAGCAGCGCAGCGATGTCAGGATCCAGTTCCTCTCCCTCGGGTTCTCCCATGGCAGTGGAGATTCCTTGGGTCGACCCCGACATCCCGCTTGAGAAATCGCCGAAGACTTGCTGGGCGGGCTGCTCTATCTGCACGGCGGACTCTGCTCCACCCCACATGGCCTTCTGCTCCTCGGCCGAAGGCGGCGCGGATGCAGGCTGCTCGGACTGATTTTCCTCGGCAATCATCGCTGCGAGTCTTCGATTGGACATGACGCGCCAAGCCACCAGGGCAATCAGAATCACCACTATGAGGGCACCTGCGGCCATGATTCCCAATTGCATCAGATCAGATTCATCACCCTCATTGCCGCTGAGCACATTGACCAGTACCTCGAACTCGGCAACTAGGCCGGCATCGTTCTCGACCTGACAAACTACGGTCACGGGGCCTGAGGCGTCGTAGCTCCACAGCACCGAGTCGCCAAAGCCGTCATCGTCGTTCCTCGGATCGCCGTCGGAATCAGAGTCGGTGCTGTCATCGAAGTCCCAAGAAAACAGTAGGTTGTTCGACTCGCCATCGCTAACGTTGGCCTCGAAGCGGAAGGTCTGCCCTATCAGCAGGGTCACCTCCTCCTGATAGATGCCGATGACAGGGGGAGTGGAGTCGTACAGATTGATGGTAGCACTGTCCTCGGAAACCATGCCTGAGTTGTCGGTGGCCCGCAGGGTGATGGTATGGATTCCAGCGGTGTAACTGGAGTTGAACAGATGATTGAACACTGTTGCTCCTTCGTCGCTGTCAGAGTTGGTTCGCATCAGAACATCATCGACGAGCCATTCGATCGTAGAGATGCCCCAGTTATCGCTCACTTGCCCGCTTAGAACTACGTCGTCTCCGTAAGTGCGCTCCAAAATAGCAGAGACACCGATGCTCACTTCAGGCTCGGAGATGTCAGAGATTTCGATCATTTGGTACGAACTGGAGCTGCGCGCATCTATCGCCACTACAGTGAGTCTGATGGTGACATTGGTCGGGTCCGACCAGCTGACATTCACCGACGACCCTACAGTGTCGTCGGTTCCGTCTCCGTTAGTGTCCCAGTGGAAGCCAGACTCGGGAATCTGCTCAGAGTTGTTCGGTGTCTGCGTAGCGTCTAGAGTGACGATGTCGCCTACGTTGACTATCTCGAGTGAAACATCGCTGCTAATCACCGGTTCCAAAATCGGAGTCAGTGAGAGTGTCACCGTGACTGCGATATCCCCAGTTCCAGCACCTCCCCCGGCGGGGCCTGCTCTATTATCAACCACCAGATAGAGGTCCTCGCCCTCGTAGTTCTCTGTGGCCATCCAGACCATGTCGCGGTCCTGAATTATGAGTAGCATGTCTGTGCCCTCGACGCGTGCTGCAGTGGTGCCGCCCTGTTCGTACAGAGCCACCTGCGATGAGGTCATCAGGAAAACGTCGGGAGCGCCTTCCATGGTGTTGGCCTCCATCCTGACCTGAGTGCCCGCATCCACCACGAACGGACCGTGCATAACCGCGTGCTCTCCGGGGTCGAGTCTGACGATTGTGTCGGCAAGAGTGAATGGCCCGGGAGTGATTGTTCCCGAGTCAAGTGTGATGGTTGCGATTGAGCCACCCTGAGCGCCGCCACCTGCGTCTTGGGGGTGAGCTAGGTTGTCGAGGACGAGGTACCATCGTGTCATCTCCCTATCGTCAGGTACCGTCCAGTGCCAGGAACCGGTTCCATTGAAGTCCTCAAAGACGGAGTTTCTCTCCCATATCGAGTCGCTTCGGTAGGCCTGCTCATTCTGGTATACTGATATTGAGTTGACAGAGAACATGAGTATGTCGATATTCAAATTGGTGGTAAGATCGAAAGACAGGGTATCGCCGGGCTCCAGTTCTCCCAGATCTAGCCTGACGCACGACTGGTCATCGGCATCCCAACTTGCCGGCATCATCGACAGGTCTGCATTTATGCATGAGATGATGCCTTTCGAGTCAGCCTGCGTAAGAGGTGCTGAACTGACCAGCAGCAGGGCGATTAGTAGGGTGGCGGACGCTCGGCGCACGCAGAACGGTTCACCCCCTGCTTTTGAATCGTATCGCAGTCGCGTTCATCCTATGCTCAAGCGATTCAGAGAGTGGTAGACGCCTGAGTAGAGCGATGTAGCTTCACGGGTTACGAGGAATTGGGGTTGAAGGGAACCATCGCAGGAGCACGACATCGCCTATCGATCTGACCCAGTTCCAGGGAATCGCGACGTGGATTCTGCCCTCGACCAAATCAGCGGGAGGGTCGGCCACGAAGATGTGCGTGCAGGTCCAACCGTCTGTGTCGATGACCGTGTCGTGGACTGTTCCGAGCAGCCTTCCGCTAGGCATGATGACGGGAAGCCCGCGAATCTCGGACACCTGACGGTCTGCCATCGGCTGTGGCCGAGAATGAACAGGCATCAATCTGACGGCCGAAGGGGGCTTACTTGCCGCGGTTTTTGTTGGCCTTCAGGCTGGGCCGCAGTTTCTCGGCTCCCTTGCCCTTGTTGAGTAGACCGCGCCCGCGCTTGCCGGCACTGGTCTTTCCACGGAACGCGCGCCCACGGTGGCTGTTGCCGCTAGACACCCATCCGAGTTGCTTGTCTGACTTGATGACGGGATGTGACGGATCCAGCATGATGACCTCGTAGAACTTGTTCTTTCCATCCTGACCTACCCAGTATGAGTTGAGTACCTCGAGGTTCGGGTAGCGCCTGTTGACTCGTTCCTCTGCCATGCGCTGAATCGACTTGCCCATCGTGATTTTCTTGATGCCTGACTTGGATGGCTTGCGCTTCATGTGGACCTTGCTCTTGCGCAGTCCCCCTCGGCGCACACGGGTCCTAACGACTACAACTCCTTGCTTGGCCTTGTAGCCGACCCGACGAGCGGCGTCAATACGGGTTGGCCTCTCGATTCTCTGGTACACAGGCTCTCGCCTCCAGCTCGCCATGCGGTCACGCCGATACCTAGGTGGCAATGATGCCTTTGGGGTCTTCCACAATGACCTAACATGCTGTTGAACACCCATTGTCAGACCCCGTTGCGGCCTGCCGACCAAACCCCCCTTTATCAGTCTGCCCACATTGCTCAAAAAGCATCTGAGAGAGTTATTGGTCCGCGCTCCCGGACTTGAACCGGGGACCCCCTGATGGCTGCCTACAACCAAGTGTTTCCAGTCTACAGTCAGGTGCTCTAGCCAACTGAGCTAAGCACGGTTATGCCAGTGGAGTGCCCTCCTGCTTATCTCGCTTTCCGGAGAGCCTTCGATAATCGCCTCGGTCAGGCCGTCATACCCCTCAACGGTTAAGAAGGCTGAGAAACGCACTTCGTGAAGTAGGCAGCAATGCTAGGGATGCACTGGGGTAGGATGGATGGTTGAGGCGCCGGCATCAATAATTGATCAGATACCCGACGGTAGGATTCCAACAGCGCTAACTGACAGAGAGCTCGAGTCGTACGGACCTCCAGACCCGCGCATCCTAGTCTGCGGCTGTGGAGGCTCTGGCAACAACACGATGAATCGGATTACCCACATCGGTGTCGAGGGAGCGGTCACCGTCGCAATCAACACTGACAAGCAGCACCTAGATCACACCAGAGCGATGCAGAAGTTGCTGGTCGGCAGACACATCACCCGAGGTCTTGGTGCAGGGGGCGACCCAATTACCGGACGGCGCTGCGCCGAGGCAGGAAGAGATGTCATCACGAAGATAGTCGGTGGGGCTGACCTAGTATTTGTGACCGCAGGATTAGGCGGAGGTACCGGAACCGGAATCGCTCCGATTGTGGCAGAAGAAGCCAAGCGCTCCGGGGCCCTAGTCGTAGCCGTCGTAACAACTCCGTTCTCAGTCGAGCGTAGACAGAGAATGCAGAGAGCGCTCGAGGGACTCGAGTTGCTCAGGAAGGCGGCCGACGCAGTGTTGGTGCTGGACAACAACAGGCTTCTCCACTTCGTGCCCAACCTGCCTCTCGATGAGGCCTTCAGTATCATGGACCAGCTCATCGCCGAGATTGTCAAGGGAGTGGTCGAGACCATTACCCTGCCGAGCCTGATTAACCTCGACTTCGCAGATGTCCGAGCCATCATGAAGGGAGGGGGCGTGACGATGATGCTCTATGGCGAGAGTGATCAGGGGCCGGAGGAAGTCGTCCACGAGTCGCTAAACCACCCGCTTCTCGACATCGAGATAGACGGTGCGACCGGTGCTCTCATCCACGTTACGGGTGGTCCGTACATGACGCTAGAGCAGGCCAATCAGGTCTGTGATTTGATGACGGCAAGACTCTCTCCAGATGCCAACGTCATCTTCGGAGCAAGGCAAGATCCGGCCTTCGGAGATACCATCAAGGTGATGTCAATAATCACCGGAGTTGCCAATAGCCGGCTCGAGAGCGAGATGATGAGCGCGGATATGCTTGGAGAGGCCCTCAATATCTCAAGGAAGGCGCGCAGTGCACCGGAAGAAGGATTTCATCGGTTCGATTGAGGTTGGACCAGAACGGGGTAAGTCTCAAACAGGGGAGATTGGGGGCGAAACCATGCAGACACAACGTACTGCACAGGCCTTCGGACTCGCTCTGTTACTCGCTCTGTCTGCCATAGCCGCTCCCGCGAGCGCGCAGGATGCGGTCCAAGATCCCAAACAGCCCTCTGTCGATAACCCTCACATGCACATCTATGGAAATGATGACCTAAGCAATTGTTTTGCTCACTTTGATGGGAATGATACCACTGGTTCAGCCGAACAAGGATACGGGGAAGAAGTGTGGCCAAATCAGAATGGGCAGCAAATTGAGATGGACTACACTTGCAAAATGGAGGAGTCATTCAAGGAAGATATGTATCTTAACTCGAATGGAACTATTCAGATTTTACTAAATTTCAATATTGATGCTGATGGTGATTGTACAGGTGATCGGAAGTGCGAGAATCTGAATCTAACATTGTACAAAGGGACTTTTGAAGTTGCGAGACAAGAGTTTCCATCGGTTGATAGATCCGGTCAGGATGACACTGTGATTTGGGATATCAATATTGACAATAATATGACTAGATTCAATCGCACTGAGGAGCCTCAACTTAGGGTTGAGTATTCATATCCTGGTTATGACAACATCTTGCCCTGTTTTGCTTTCTACTGTGGTGGTTCATTTAGGATGTATTACCATACACCTGGTAATGACAGTGCTGAAGTCGAGTTCCCTGTAGTTAACCAGACCATTCCAGGAGAAGGTGGCGGTGATAACGGGGGCGGAATCGGTGGTGCTGTCTCCGATGCGGTTCCCGGCTTCGGCCTGGTAGCAGGTATCGGCGCACTCGCACTAGCTGCAGTCGGTGCCAGCAGATTCACTCGAGAAGAGTAATCACAAATCGCCAACGGCGATATCTGACTCTTCGCCGCTTTCGAGATCCTTGATTCTCACATTGCCAGAAGCCCACTCATCGGGCATCACCATCACGAGCCTCTGTGCACCAGTTCGATCGGCATGGCGGAAGGCCCACTTCATGCGCTTGTCTTCCAGTACAAGGTCGACCGAGCGACCACTTGCCCTGAGTCTAGAAGCTACAGACATCGCAGCCGAGCGCAGATCCTCGCTGATTGCAATAACGATATCCTCGTTGCCTGAAGGCAGGTCGGGGACCAGTCCCTTGTCCATCAGTAGTTCCATGATGACCATATCGCCGAAGCCGAAGCCGGTCGCTGGCATGTCTTTGCCACCTAGGCTCGACAGGAGTATGTCGTAGCGGCCACCACCACAAATGGCGCGAAGTTGTCCTGCTCGGTCATGTGCCTCGAAGACAGGGCCGGTGTAGTACGCAAGACCGCGAACCACCGAAGCATCGAAGGTAACCCAGTCAGCGATGCCATAGGCATCAATGAGATCGAACAGTCCTGCAAGTTCAGAAACGGCCGCGCTGTCGCCACCGAGTGCGGTTGCAAGAGAGTCCAAATCGTCCACACCTAGTGTGGACTGGATAGTAGCCACTGCGTCAGCGCCGAGTCCCTGCTCAGCCAGTTGCGCTGCGACAACATCCTCGGACAGCTTGTCCATCTTGTCGACAATGATGCAGGTGGCGGCAAAGGCGTCGCCGGAGATTCCCAACGAGCCGAGAACCTCCTCCAGCACCTTGCGGCTGCTGATTTTTATGACCAAGTCGTCAGCTGTCAGTCCAACACCCTCGAAGAAGTTCACTAGAACTGAGAGCAGTTCCACATCAGCCTCGAGGGCATCGCTGCCCCAGATGTCGACATTCCACTGGTAGTGCTCGCGCCCGCGCCCGCGTTGCGTGCGCTCGTAGCGCCAGCACTGTGGGATAGAGAACCACTTGATTGGAGTAGGTAAGGCACCGGCCCTAGCCATCACCATGCGCGCGAGGGATGGTGTCATCTCGGGACGAAGGGCGACCCTGCGCTCGCCCTTGTCCTCGAAATTGTAGAGTTGCTGTGTAATCTCCTCGCCCTGCTTGCGGGTGTACAGCTCCTCGTGCTCCAGCACCGGGGCGTCGTACTCTTCGAATCCGTGGCTGCGGGCGGCACTGCGGAAGTTGTCGAATAGCCAGTTGCGTATCCTCATATCCTCAGGATAGAAGTCCCTGGTGCCTCGTACGCCTTGGGTCACGGCCGCGCCACGAACAAGTCCACTTCAAGACCTACGCCGCTCTTTGTACTCCTCAAGGCGTTCTTTGCGTGAGATTCGGCCATCCGACAGAGGGAAGGCGAAGATGCGTAGTGCGAGGAAGGCGAGGAAGCCGAAGGCGGCCGTGTTGGCAGCCCATGTGTACAGGTGGTTGTAGCCTAGGGTGTCACTGAAGTAAGCTATCGTGGTGGTGGAAATCGCCCATAGAACGGTGTATATCAGTAGCATCACATAGAGACTTTTCGTGTATTCGGGTGGAGATTCGAAGGTCAGCCAGCGATGCAGAAAGTGAGCCTGCCATGAACTGATGAAGTAAGCCACGGCCCAGGCGCTCGCTGCCCGGTACTGCTCGATTAGGACAATGTCATAGAGCCAGTCGTAGATAACGAAGAATACGGCGACATTGATGCACCCCACTGCGCAGTAAGTCGCGTACTCACGCAGCAACTTGCCCCACGGGTAATCTTCACTGACCAACATGCTATCCCTACATCCACTCCGCCAGTACCCTAGCTATCTCAACAGGAACGTCCTCTGCAAGAAGTCCGGGGCCGGTGCTCTCGGCTGCTCTGGTACCGGCTTCGCGCAGCAGCGCACAGCCGAGCCTAGATGCTGGCCATGCCTCCATGCCCTGGGCCAACAGCCCTCCAATCGTGCCTGCCAGTAAATCACCAGTGCCTCCCACCGCCATGCGGGAGTGGCCCCCTGAGGCACGGCAGGTGCGGCCCTCAGGACCTGTCAGTACATCCTCCGGACCGGTGACCACGATGGTAGCAATCTCTCCTGAGCAGTCACTGAGGGCGTCTGCTGGAGATGTTGTCTCGAGCCAACGCTCGGCCTCCTTGGCATGAGGGGTGGCAACGCCACTCAGTCCAACCGGCCATGATCCACTGGGCAAGGCGCTGATGGCATCAGCATCAATCACCACAGGGATGTCGTTGTTCGAAGATATTCTGAGTACCTCCAACACTGCGCTTAATGTGGCATCGTCGCGACCCAGTCCAGGTCCGATGACCAACGCTTGAGCCTCACGAGACCCGAAGGCTTCGGAGATGTGTTCGAGAGAAGCGTCGGTTAGCATGTCCTCGTCTGGCAGTACCTCGGGAATTAGAGTGGCAGGCCACTCTACTCTAGCCGCGGCCGCACTAGGTATCGCGATGTGTACAAGATCGCAGCCGGTGCGAGCGGCCGCCATTCCTGCAAGCATCGGAGCGCCGTGATAGGGTCCACCGCCGATTATCCATAATCGTCCGCGGTCCCCCTTACGGGCGTTCGCGGCGAGAGGTGGATACCGGCTCGCATCACCTGGTCCGCAATCCTCAACCTCGGCTGGCCATGGTAATGGAGCCACTGTGACTTCCCCCGCCTCGGGTGAGGTCAGACCCTGCTTCATACTATGGAACGTTAGAGTGACGTCAGCTGGAAGCACATCCGGCCCTCCCAGTCCAGTCGGGATATCGCAGGCCAGTACTGGAATCCCAAACTCGGCTGCCCATGCTGCAATCTCTCCAATAGGGGGCCTCAAGCTCTGTCCGGGAATGGCCCCGGCCCCCAACAGACAGTCCACGACAAGGGAGTGAGATTTGAGGGGTGCATCGGGCCAGATTCGTGTCTCGCCTGCGGCCTCGCGCGCGGCGCGCGCGCTGGCACCACGTGATTCAGTATGACTGGCTAGGACCGAGGTATCGATGCCCCATTCACGCAAGTAACGGGCGGCGACGAAGCCGTCTCCGCCGTTGTTGCCCGGGCCGCACACAATCACTATCGCTCCTTCTGCCATTTCGCGTGCAGTAGTAGCGAGTCTCTTACCAGCCGCATCCATCAGCGATGCTTCTTCGATGCCAAGTGTGTTCGCATTGCCGTCGAATACTGCGACCTCGGGCCAGAGCATTTCCCAGCATGCCGGCTCGCGCATGACTCGACTCACACGAGTTCTGCTTCAACAGTTGCCGTCGAATGGCTTTGGGTCTCGCCATACTCGTCGATAAATGTGTCAGGAAGTGCTTCGCCAGCCTGCACGACAAACGGATCGTCGCCTCCTGGCAGCATGTCGATTGGTGCATCCGCTCCCTCGGGTACGTTCCTGTAAAGTGGACGTGGTTCTAAGTCCCAATTCTGTGGCCATAAAGATCCATTCATAGAAGTTACACGATTAACCAAGACGTACCTGTTGAGTCCGATGAAAAGAGATGCGGTTATCCCCCAGAATAGGAGGATAATCGAGATTCCATGGGGGTTCGAGGGGTTCCACGGATCGTGGACATTGACTAGCAGGTCGACAAAGTAGGATATCATCAGTACTGCAAACATCAGTGGGAAGCCCAGATACATGATGTAGTCCCACCAGCGGCCTATCCACCAGTCGTTATCACCCGTGTTGATGAAATCGTTACGGAATGAGGAGACCCCGTTGTCTAGATAGTCGCGGATGCTGAAGTCACTGATGTCGTTCTCAGCCTGCCACGCCTTGTACCTGCTCCATCCATACTTCCAGATACTGTAGGCGATGAAGAGTCCACTGAACATCAGGCCGTAGCCCCAGATGTGATCCTGGACTTCGAGGAACTGCGGGAATGCGACCCCAGTTGCCGAGTCCATGCGAATCCACAACCCAGCGCTGGGCAGACCGAAGAGGAATATCGAGACAGCCGTGAATCCCACTGCCTGTGATCTGTCCACTCCGTGGTCGACGAAGTTCCTGACGCAGAGCTCCACTGTGGATATCATCGAGGTGAGTGCTGCGAATGAAAGTGCGAGGAAGAATACGGTGACCATGATGAGTTGTACCACGCTACCCCCGGGTGCCTGCGCGAAGACCTCGGGCAGAACTAGGAATGTGATTGCAGAACTACCAGCCCCCACGGCGCTCAGGGGGTCGTCCACCACTGCGAATACCGCCATCATGACAGTCAGTCCCGCGATGATGCTTATGCTGTTGTTAGCGAGGCACATGGTGGCAGCATTGAGGGTCGTGTCCTCGTCCTTCCTCATGTATACCGAGTAAGTGATTGCCATGCCCATTCCAGCTGAGCAGGACCACGCTGATTGTGAGAGTCCATTGATCCAGGTCTCTGGCTCCATGAGGTACTCAGGCTGGATGCTGAACATGTAGACGAAGCCGTCGAGGGTTCCGTCTTCGAAGTCCATCACGAAGGCGAGGAACAAGGCGGAGAAGAGCAGTACGAACAGCGATACCATCAGAATGACATTGACCTTCTCAATCGCCTTGGCGCCCCTCCAAATTGCAGCCATGGTGATCAATACCGCTATGAGTTGGAAGAATACCACCTGCTCCCATGATTGTAGGAATGAGTTCCAGACCTCTACTGTGTCTACCTTGCTTCCGAGACCGCCCCTAATGGCAGACTGGAAGTAGTTCAGGCACCACCCTGTTACGACGGCGTAGTAGAACCCAATGGCAGTGGAGATCCATGCTGTCCAGAGCCCCATCCAGGCGAAGTTGTTACCGGCGAATAACCTGAAAGTACCCACTGTGCCAGTCCTGCTCCTCTTCCCAAGGGCGAACTCGGCTATGATTAGTGGAATGGACCAGAGGAATAGAAAAATCAGCCAGGGGACTAGGAACGAGCCGCCGCCGTTGGCCCCTACCATCCTAGGGAAGCGCCAGATGTTACCGGTTCCTATAGCGGCACCAATAGTGGCGAAAATCAGTCCCATTCGGCCGCTGAACTGGTCCGATGAGGACTCCTGCGGATTCATCCGCCATCCTCCGGCAAACCGATTACGCCTCGTTCGTCATCGAACATAGCGCGTAGGGTGTAGCCGAGTCCACCCCAGACGAAGCTCGCTATCACTAGGAACATCATCACTGCCAAAATGGTTGAACCGAATGAAGCCCTGTAGGGTATTCCTAACTCGTAGTAGTTCCCTCCTTCATCTAGAGAAGGGTAGGAGAACGGGAAGGCGCCGTTGATAGTCCCTAACATCGCCTTGTACTGGATCTTTCCAGCCAAGGTATCGGGGTGTGGAATGTGACTGTGGAGCAGGGTTCCGTTCGAGCCATCCAGCAAACTGCATACATCCTCCGACTCAGAGAACCCTGACATCTTCCAAGGCACGTCCACCCACTCGGTTGGACCGAACTCATTCTGCTGCCTAGTCGGTTCTACGAATCGCCACATCAAGTGGGTTCTGTTTATGTCAGGAGTGAATGGGAATGCGGGATCGAGGCAAAGCCCGATTGGGATGTCTCCCTTGTCCGGGACCGTTACATTAGCAGGGTCAGCAAGCCATTGTCGAGCAGTAGTGTTCTCTATTCCCACGATGGCACGGTATCTGGGGTCATCGGCAATCTCAGTCATGTAAAATGCGACTCCGATGTTTCGCACCGCGATATGCGCGATGTCTTCGGGAAGCTCGTGGAAGGCGTTCCCAATCTCAATGGTGTAGCAGTATGAGTTGTGGACTCCATAGTGCCAGTCGCAGAAATCGCCAGTAGTAGGGTAAAGATCGGATGACTGCATAGGAGCATAGTCTGTCATTTGTCCCATCATGTTGCCGTGGTATACGAGGTACTCATCATCTGGAGTGTAGCAGTTAGTGCAGTGACCCCATGGCCACAACACTAACTCCGAAAAAGAGTGCCATGTCAGTGTTGCCTTGAAGTCAGAGGCGCCGTCTAGGTCGTCGTCGTTCATCTCCGTCATGTCCTGGATGAACTTCGTCTCTGGCTCAGAGTTACCTCCCATCCAATCTTCATCGATCTGGCCATCCCCATCGTCGTCC
Organism: Methanobacteriota archaeon; assembly: GCA_014240285.1. Lineage (GTDB taxonomy): Archaea > Thermoplasmatota > Poseidoniia > Poseidoniales > Thalassarchaeaceae > Thalassarchaeum. The sequence continues at coordinate 18,679 of JAAZXI010000012.1, read as the reverse complement.
TTCCCATCCACGTGGTCCTCGTTGACGAAACCGTCGCCATCGTTGTCTTCATAGTTCACAGGTCCGTTGTAGACGTCATTGTTAGGGCCACTAGCATAGCAGAAACCGGGGAAAAGAGGTCCAGTGGCGCCAAGTGGAGCTCCCCACTCGAACTGATAATTTCGATTCAGATCTACACCGTCACAACCCTCGTCAACCTCTTCATCGATGTCTGGGATAGGCGTGGTGCCTGTATGGGTGTTGTCGCGCAGGTTTTTCCTCCATCCCGAAGTCCTGCAGTTCTCCCATGCGGTCTCGCCGCAATACTCCTCTCGGTCGTACCTGTTCCCATCTACATTTAGCATGGGGATGAGGTATATCTCACGGGTGTTGACTAGGTCGGTGATGAATTGCTCGCTGAAATCCTCGTCGACTCCTAAGTCGCCGGGTCCACATGGGGTGCCGTCGCCATTGCTATCTTGATTGGTTGCGTTCAACAGCAAGCAATCGCCGTCATTGTCAATGCCGTCCCAGCCGTCCTCATCGATTTTCCCGTCTCCATCGTTGTCGATGCCTGCCTTGCCGTAATAGAAGGCGATTGTCTCTAGAAAGAACATCGGGACTTCGTAAGACATCCACTCTCTAGCATGGTGGTTTCCCACCAACATCACGTCTGGTCGGTCTGCGTAGTTTCCGTCGTCGCCATTGAAATCATTGAATTCCCCTCCCTGTACATTGCCGGTAATTTTGATCCATGGGCTTCGATGATTGTAGAACCATCCCTCATACTCAGTGGCGGTCATTTCATCACCTCGGGCATTGACTCCACCAAGCAAACCCTCGTGGAATTGCAGAAAATCAGGATACTGGGCTTCCAAAGTCTGCATTCTCTCCTTCATAGAGAAGTAGTCATGGTAGGATCGGAATTGGAGTTGATCGAAATCGCCATGTAGGGCCAGCGATTCCCAAGGGAAGATCTGGTTTGCATACTCAACTGACCAGATATCCTCTGGAGAAGCTCCTGGACCAGTTTCTTGGGCTGTAGAGATTGGGGCTAGTGCAACTGGAGAGAGCATGGACAGCAGGAAGGGTAGGAGCATTGCTGTCACGGGAACTCGGCGGGAGTGCGCTTCTGCTTGCTCGTCATGTGTGGTGTCTCTTGATGACATCTGAACGCCTCTGCGACCATAGAGGCGGTATTCAATCCCTCGGAGAAGCGGTCCATAGGACCGGGGGTGCCTTTTTGAGGGGGGCGTCCTCGGCCGCACCATGAACGAACTCGATAAATTCATGGCTGGCGAAGCCACGATTGGTGGCTTCTCCACGGGAACTCTGGTTGTTGTAATCGCTTGTGCTGCACTCAGTATGGCAGCTGGAATACTCTCCAGACGGATGATCTTCCCGCGGCTGATGGATGTATTCTCCAAAATTGAAAGGATAAGCAGCGAGAATGTGCTTCCTCCCAAGTCACTTAGGTGGATGGTCGTATTCTTTGTAATGTGGCTCTCACTGGATTGGCTCTCCGCTACAGACGAAATGGGAGAGTACGTGAACGCAGCACCCGTTTGGGACGCCGATCTGATAGACACTGTAGAGGTAATCTCATGGGCAGGATTCATTCTACTCGTGCTTCTGACAGCATACCGATTGGTCGACTACCTCGATGCTTTCATCGTGGTCGAGGGAGACGATATGGCGGCTCGCCGCTCGCTGGCTAGCGTTGCCGAGTCAATAGGGCGACTCGCTGTGGTAGTGGTCGGGTTCTTCGTGATAGCAGGACTGTTCGGGGTCAACCTCAACGGCCTCATCGCAGGTCTTGGAATCACTGGCCTGGCTCTGGCACTTGCAGCGAAGGACTCTGTGGCGAACGTCTTCGGGGCTATTTCGATAATCATCGACCAGCCGTTCAATGTCGGTGACTGGATTGTCGTCGAGGATGCCGAGGGTGAGGTCGTCACCATCGGCCTGCGCACCACCATGCTGAGGACGGGGGCAGACACGATGATTACAATCCCCAACTCCAACATCACCAACTCCCCGGTTGAAAACTTCAGTCACCGAAGATTCCGTAGGATTCGTCCGCGTTTCGAGTTTGAGGAGGATAGCGATGCTGCCCAGCTCCGTCAGTTCTGTGAATCCCTCTGCGAGCAGGTGATTGCAGATCCTAGATCTACCAAGCGCGAGGACTCGTGGGTTCGCGTCACTGAGACTCTTCCATCGAAGATTACGGTTTCAACCAACTTCTACTGTGCTTCCTCTGGAAGGACCCAGAGAGAGTTCACTGAGGACATCCTGCTGATGGCCCGCGCTAGGGGCAACGAGAGCGGTTTGGTTTTCCACGAGCCGCGGCGCAGGGCCCAGATGTAGGTTGCAGACATGGCCAGACTCATTCTGGTCCGTCACGGCCAATCAGTATGGAACGCCTCCAACCGCTTCACAGGTTGGACAGATGTCGACCTCTCTGAGCAAGGCGTTGAGGAAGCCGAGGATGCGGGTCGTCAACTGGCAGATATTCGAATCGATATCGTCCATACGAGCGACCTCGTTAGAGCACAAAGGACTGCTGAGATCATCATGCGGCACAACAAGACCTCTGGGGATGTGCCGACGAAGTACGACTGGAGGCTCAACGAGCGCCACTATGGCGCGCTACAGGGTCTGAACAAGGCTGAAACGGCGGAGAAGCACGGTGCGGAGCAGGTTCACATCTGGCGCCGTTCGTTCGATGTCGCTCCTCCGGATGGCGAGAGTCTAGAGATGACGGCCGAGAGGACCATTCCCTACTTCACCGAGGAGATAGTACCGGACCTTGTAAGCGGCAAGAATGTCCTAGTCTCAGCTCATGGCAACTCGCTGCGCTCGATTGTGATGCACATTGATGGAATAAGCCCCGATGACATCGTCTCACTCGAGATACCCACAGGAGAGCCGATTCTCTACAGCTACGAAGAGGGTGTCATCTCCCGAGATCAGTGAACGGCCTCTCGGGTGGCGGTGACAACCGCTTGTAAGTCCTCATTAGCAGAAGGCTTGCTACAATGAAGGCGAGTGGAAGGGGGATTTCAACTAATGTTGGAGGGAAGGTGTTGACCAAGGAGACGATGCCGAAGAACGCAGCCATCATCGAGAGTGAACCGAAGGTGCGGTTGCCGAACATCCGCTTCTGATACGCCTTGACGTAGAGCAATATCGTCACCGCCGGCTCAGGCGCTCCCGACTGGTTAGAAGTGGCCTCCAGAACGTCGAGCAGGCACTGCTCGTACTCCCAAATCGCCATCCCACCTCGATGCGAGTAGAATGCCTCTTCGGAGGTCCAGTCCTCCGGCGCTGTCGACCTCCAGCCATCAATCAGCGCCAAGCGCAGAGGAGTCATCTCCAGACTGGTAGACGATGTGTGATGAATCTTAGACAGGTCGTGAACCAGAGACGCTAGGTCACGCATCGCGGGGAACTCGCAGGTAGGGGTACGCAGGGCGTCTGCTAGCCTCGGTCTGCCAATCCTGAGAGAGTCTCCTGATATGTCCGACAGCCTGACGTCGCCAAGGCTGAGTGTGCAGGGTTGGTCCTTCGAGTACCTAGCGCGCCAGATGAAAGTCGCCCGGAGAGTCTCCTCCAGCCACTGCGTCCGGGCGTTCCAGCGCGATGGATCGGGTGGTGTGGTCCTAGCAACCTTGGCTCTGACGTGATAGAGTCCCAAGACCGTTCCGGCCATGCGCAACTCGTCCTCGGCCGCGGTCATGTCATCTGCCTCAAGTGCCCTCGCGACCTCCTGGGCAGCATCCGTCATGAGGGATTCTTTTGGCCTGATGATGATGAGGTCGGTGCCATCCCATGAGTATCCTCCAAATGGTACACGAGATCCTTCTGGAGCCGCTTTCGCCCGAGCCCTGAACCGTCCGTCCGAACCCCAAGGGAGGAACTCGGCGCTCCACTCCGATTCAGCGGACAGTTCGGCTATCAATCCCCTGTCGGTGACAGCAGTTGAAATCGAAGCTATGGAATCAGGATTGGGGACATTCCCCCATGGCTCCAGGTGCGCAACAAGTGATGTCCAATCCGCTGGCTCCGACAGATCATTCGGCTCCAGCATCCTAACCGTCATTCCGATTCCCGCTAAACTGACCGTATTGAATCCCGGTGGAGCATCAGAATCGGACTCAAACTCGGCCATCGCAGCCGGTCTCCAAGGTCTCTCCTGCTCTGCCACGTCACGCCCCCCCAGAACCACGAGGTGGTGGTCAACTTCATTGAATCGGTCGGCGAAGCCTTGAATCCAAGCCCCCTCAGCGAGGTCCATGGGAGATGCTGTGTCGGACATCCCACTGGCCGTTGACATGGACGGTACTCTAATTCTCTCAGATATGAGCAGGATTAGCTTCTCCCGGGTCGTAGTTAGGCGTCCTTGGGTACTTCCTGGAATGATTCTGAAGGAACTCACAGGAAGAAGGGCACAGTGGAAGAGGGATCTCGCTGAGAGGCTGGTCTTCGATCCCTCAGAGCTGGACTACCACGAGGCTTTCCTCGACTGGATCACAGGAGAGCGAGCGAGGGGGCGCACACTGGTGCTGGCAACCGCATCCGACCGTATAGTGGCCGAGAGAGTGGCCGCCCACGTGGGGCTGTTCTCTGATGTGATGGCATCAGACGCCACATACAATCTACGTGACAAGCGCAAGGCCGAAGCTCTGGTCTCCAGATATGGTGAGAACGGTTTCGGATACGCAGGCAACAGTCACCACGACCTTGCCGTGTGGGAGCACGCTGGGCAAGTAGTCGTCGTCAACCCTGAAAAGGGCCTGTTGGACAAACTCGAAGACGGGGCGGACATCGTCTTCGAGTAGTTGCTTGGCTAGGCGACGCCCTTTAGCGCAGTCAGCATTTGGTGAGAGCATGGGGCGCATGCGCAAGTCGCTGGGACGTCGTATCGACGGTTTGGCCAAGTGGTTGCTGGGGTTCAGGATAATCTCGGCCCCAGCAAAGGTGATTGCGAACTCCAGCTACGCATGGAGCTTCGTTTCTAGGACCGACAGAATCCGGGCCAACAGGCTGGGTGACCGGTTGAAGGAAGGTGATCTTCCCGAGCATGTCTCCATCATCATGGACGGCAACCGGAGGTTCGCTTGGGGAAGCAACATAGGGCGTGATATGGGTCATCACCAAGGTAAGGAGAAGCTCAAGGAGGTGATGGACTGGATTCTCGACCTAGGGATTCCATACCTCACTGTGTATGCACTCTCAACCGAGAACATGCGCGAGCGCCCAGAGGATGAACTTGAATCTCTTTACGACCTGTATATCGCCGGTCTCGACGAGATTGCAGAAGATTCGCGTATACACTCACGTGGTGTCAAGGTGCAGGCCGTTGGTCGCTTGGAGAGCCTGCCTTCAAGGGTGCGCGAGGCGATTGACCGAGCCGAGAGCCGGACTGCCGATCATTCCGACTTCCTGTTCACAGTATGTCTGGCCTACGGAGGGAGGGAGGAGATTATCGATGCGGTGCGCGAAGTCGCAGAGGACCACGCCAAGGGTGAGCTCGCGCTGGAATCGATAGACTCGGCTCAGATCTCAGCTAGGATGTACACAGCTGATCTGCCTGATCCGGATCTCGTCATCAGGACTAGTGGCGAAGAGAGAATCTCGAACTTTCTGCTTTGGCAGATAGCCTATTCAGAACTACACTTCACCGACGTCCACTGGCCCTCATTCTCCAAGAACGACCTCTACGAGGCCCTCGAATCCTACCAAAGCAGGAGGCGTCGCTATGGAGAGTGAGGTGTGTGATGCCTGCGGGCGCGACGGTTACAGTAATCCGGCTGTCGCTGTGGATGCCGTCGCCCTCAGAGAGGGCGAGTCTGGCATCGAGGCTTTGCTAATCAGAAGAGGCGGTGCGCCCGAAGTCTGGAAGGGGAGATGGGCATTTCCAGGTGGCTTCGTAGATTACGGTGAGGATCCTGAACACGCAGTCCTACGCGAGCTTGAGGAGGAAACCGGGGTCGAAGGCCACGACCCGGTCGCCCTCGCAATCCACGGCGACCCCAACAGAGACCCGAGAAAACACATCATAGCGATGTTCTACCTAGTTGACGTGGACCCTGAAGCGGTACCGAGGGGTGGAGATGATGCAGCAGATGCTGCTTGGGTACCAATAGCCGATCTGGCGGCCGATCAAGTGGCTGGAAGCCATATCCGAATCATTGAGATGTTGGGTGAGTAAGCATATCATCGAAGAGCCTGTGCGGGAGTTATGACTCGCAAACTAAAGATCGATACTGGCGGAGCTGTCTTCGGACCATATAGCCCGGGAATCAGCGTAAAGGAGCACGTCTGGCTGTCAGGTCAGGTGGACGTATCGGTAGAAGGGATAGAGGCTCAGACTCGTGGCACTCTGGCCAAGGTAGATGGTCTGCTGGCTGCGGCCGGAAGCTCCAAATCGGACCTTGTCAAGGTCACTATCCTGTTGGCCGACATAGGATTCTTCTCTACGATCAACGAAATCTACTCCGAGTGGCTCGGGGACTCGATGCCACCTGCCAGAGCAACCTATGGAGTCGCGGACCTACCTGGCGGCGCTCTGATTGAAATTGTCTGTGAAGCATTTCGCGGTTGTGGTGAAGCATAATGCACGATATCATCCTGAAGCGTTTTGAGGAGTCTGATGAGTTACGAGAGTTTGAGAAGGGTCGGTTCGAAGTGATTCATTTCGATAGTATGACCATCGGACGAGCTACCTACGAGCCCGGTTGGAAGTGGTCTGTGGATGTCTCACCACTGACTGATACGGATTTCTGCGAAGTCGAGCACCTCGGGATGGTACTCGAAGGCCAGGCGACCTGTGCGTTCAAAGACGGCGAGGTGTACACCCTTGGCCCGGGCGATCTGTTCTACATCGGCCCCGAGCCGCACGACAGTTGGGTAGTCGGCGACGAGAAATACGTCTCACTGCACTTCTTAGGGGCCAACAAGTACGCTGATTGAGAGGCTGTCCCGAATCGGGAACGCTTAGGAGTGCCTGCATCTGGCCCGGGCTGTGAGCGTGTTCAAGGCGTACGACATCAGGGGCATCGCAGGCAGTGAGTTGACGCCCGAATTCGCCAACACCCTAGGTCGGGCCGTGGCCACTCACCTCGGTGCCTCCGCGGTTGCCATTGCGAGGGACATCAGGGATTCCGGGGCCGAGCTCCATGCCGCCTTCGCCGAGGGCCTCGTCAGCACCGGCGCGGATGTCCTCGATTTGGGTGTGACCACTACCGGGGTGCTGTACCGCGCCACGGTCGACCTCCCTGTGCAGGCCGCTGTGGCCATCACAGCGAGCCACAACCCGCCCGAGTACAACGGATTCAAGATCTGTCACGGCAAGCTTCCGGTGGCCGGAGATGAACTGCAGGAGCTTAGGGTGACCTTCGAGTCTGGCGAGTTCCGCGAGGGCGAGGGTACTCACGTCGAAGTGGGTGGCTTTGAGGACCACTACATTCGCACGATAGTTGAGAATGCCGGCAGGCCTGCTAGGCCGATTCGTATCGTAGTGGACTGCGGCAACGCTGTCCCAGGTCCTCTAGCAGTGAGACTCATGGATGCCCTAGAAATCGATGCGATTCCGCTGTACTGCGAGTGGGACAGCAACTTCTCGAACCACCCTCCGGATCCGACCCGTCCAGACAACATGGCCGATCTAGCAGCTGCAGTGGTCGAGCACGGAGCCGAGTTCGGCATTGGGATGGATGGGGATGGGGATAGAATTGGTGTGGTCGACGAAGCTGGACGCTTCATCCACCCGGACAGGTTGATGGCAATATTCGCCTCAGACATTCTGTCCAACCTCCCTGAAGATGCCACGGAGGCCGAGAGAACAGTGTACTTCGATGTCAAATGCAGTATGGCACTAGAAGAGGCAATCGCCTCTGCTGGCGGTGTGCCGAGAATGGTGAGAACCGGTCACTCATTCATGAAGAGAGAGTTGCGGGACAATCCCCAAGCCCCGATGGCGGGTGAGATGTCGGGGCATTTCTTCCTGCACGACCGCTGGCCGGGCTTTGACGACTCACTCTACAACTCCGCGCGCTTGCTAGAGATAATCGGACGCGATCCTGCTCCCTCAGATGGTGGTCAATCCTTCTCAGAGCGTTTCTCATTCATGCCAGACTACCCTTCAACGGGGGAGACTAAGATCCCACTACCTAATGAGCGGGAAGAAGTCATGACAGCCGTACAGGAAGCCTTCTCGGACATGGAGTGCTCCAGGGTGGATGGCATCAGGGTGCGTTACGACGACGGTTGGTATCTGTGCCGACCGAGCAATACCGAGGCCATCCTAGTGATGCGAGCGGAGGGTCGTACAGAGGCTGCGCTGGAGAGCATCCTCGCGGATGTGAATGCCCGCATCGGGCATCTTACGGATCTCAGCACGCTGCGTTGATCATTCCAAGGAATCGGCAGAGGCGAGAATTGGCAGAGCCACCAAAAGGCCGCAAATAGCAGCGCAGAAGATACTGAAGAATGCGCCAATGCCTCCCATGGCTGCTCCGAGAGCACTGTCTCCGGCCATCTCAGCCATTGCATCGGCATACAATAGAGTACCAATCAGCGACACGGCGAGGCTGGCCCCGATTGCGTAGAGGCCCATCATGACACCGCTTCTCTGATAGTTAAAGACCTGATATCCGGCATAAGCTACCACGAAATTGACGACTACCGCAGTTATCGATTCAAGATACATGAATCCCGAGCTAACCTCTATCCCCATTTCCGCGTAACTATCCAAAGTCATACCAATTGCGAGTAATCCAAGAATCGAAAGTAGCCCCATTATGGCACCGTAAATCATCATGAGAATTCCCATAATCTTGGGCAAAGAGCTCTTTGGTCCAACCATCACAGTGGGTTGGCCGTACGCTCCGCCATCATCGCCAGTGGGGGTGGCATTCGGTGTTCCTGCTAGTGTCGTTCCTTCCGGGGCTGCGCCCTCGTCAGTCTCTTCCATAGCGCTGCAAAGGACATTGTTGACTTAGCATTACCTACGGCACCGATTCTCTTATGCGAGTGCCTCAGGTGGCCGCGTTGACGCCACTGTAGCTTAGTTGGTAGAGCACCTGATTCGTAATCAGGAGGTCGGGAGTTCAAGTCTCCCCAGTGGCTCACTCCACTGGTCCGAGACCCAAAGCACCGAGCAGTGGCCTGAACTTATCGTTCGAGCGTGCGAGTGCGTCGATCACGGGCATCGAATCGCCCGAGAGCATGCCCAGTGCCGAGCCGCCCCCGGTGCTGTTATGACTGACCTCTCCAGCCATTCCACGCTGATTCACCAATGCGCTGGTGTGTCCGCCACCGACAATAGATACCCCTGTAGTCTCCGCGCACATGTTGAGAATCTCGATGGTTCCGAAGGCGAATTCAGGCAGTTCGAAATATGAGGCTGGACCGTTCCACAGCACACAGTTGGCATCCATGATTAGAGGGCGCATATCCATCAATGTCTGGAGTCCGATGTCGTAGATTGGGTGCTGTGTCGGCAGCGCGCTGAGTTCCAACGACTGGCGCTGGCCGTCAATCTCGACTGCAAGGTCACGAGGCAGGAATAGCAGTTCCGAGTGGTCTGTGGCCAGCCTCTCGGCCATCTCCCAGGTCTTCTCGAATTCATCTCCCATAGTACCACGGATGAACTCCTTGTTGCCACTTCCGATATCATGACCACTTGCCCACAGCATCAGGTTTCCAACGACTCCTACCATGACAATGGTGTCGACCACTTCGCGGTCAATCAGATTGAGGGCGACTCTCAGCGAGTCGTCGCACTTTGCCCCGCCGAGAATCGCTATGTAGGGCCTCGGTGGATCGTTTACAGCAAGACTCAGTGCCCTAATCTCATTGTTCATCAGCCGACCCGCGATGCAAGGCATCTCCTCAGCAAATCCTGTCAGAGTCGGGGAGTTGCGGTGCGATGCACCGAAGGCATCAGTCACGTAGACATCAGCCAGGGAGGAAAGCTTGGTGACAATCTCGGAGTCGCGCTCGTCATCCTCGCCAACCTTCTCAGGACCATACTCCTCAGGGTGCATTCTGACGTTGTCTAGGAATACCTTCTCACCGGGTTGCATCGCTTCGATGGTCTCCAGCGTTTCTTCTCCGCAGACGTCTGAGACGAATCGTATCGGCTGTCCGAGCAAGCGAGACAGCCGATCACAGTGGCCCGACATATCGGTGAAATCCTCCTTTCCAGGTCTCGACTGATGCCCCATGATAACGACCTGTGCATCCGACAGGTCCCTGAGAGTCTCTAGCGTCGAGCGCAACCTACTGTCGTCGAGGAAGGCTCCTGTCGACGGATGGAGAGGAGAATTGACATCGGTTCTGTACAGTACAGTCCGTCCCGCAAGGCGGACGTCGTCCAGCGACAGGACGGTAGTCACGTTTGGCGGCACCAGCGGCCCCTCTATGGCCATTGTGGGTGCAGAACACGCTCCACGTGCCCCCACAATGCCTTTCGTGGGTGGCTCTAGAAGCGCTAGCATGAGTTGGGATGCCGAGCGCATTTCAGGCCCGGACGGCGAGGACTGGAGGGTTCCCGTATCAGAGTTAGAGGCTAGGCAATCTAGGCTGTCTGAGGCACTTTCCCGAGCAGGCCATGAATCAGTACTAATCGACGATCCGGTCGAGCTCTACTGGCTGACTGGCGGTCGACAGAGTTCACTGCTGCTGGTCGGCGCTGAGGGCTCGGGAATATCGAATACTCAATGGGTTAGGCGCTCTCTGAAACGAGCCCGCTACGAAGCCGGGGGCAGTGATTCGCCGCACTCCATCGTAGCCCGAATCGGAATGGACGAGTTTGAGGGTTCTCTCAGTGAAGCAGGGTGCACTCAGGCCCCAGGGATGCTGGCCGCCAAGGTACCAAAATCTAGGTGGTCCTTCCTGTCATCGAAAATAGATGGTTTAGGTGGCGAAAGCGAGGACTGCACGGGCATCTTGTACGCACTCAGGGAGACCAAATCAGACTGGGAACTGGAGATGCACCGCGAGAGCGGGAGAATCAATCGGATGATGTTTGAAGTAATTCGCGACCAGGGTGGCCTCGGACGGACCGAAATAGAGATGGCTGGGGCTGCCGATGAGGTGAGCAGGGCCGCGGGATTCGGTGGGAGAATCAGAATGAGAACCTGGCCGATGGACTGCGACAGAGTGGTCATCGCTACAGGGCGCTCGGGCGCTGTGCCCTCGTACTTCGACTCGGGCGTAGCCGGACTCGGAGGCAGTCCGATGGCCTCGCTGGGTGCGGGCTTTGCCAGAGTGGACGAGGGTGAGCCGGTCCTTGTGGACATCGTCCATGTCCACCGCGGCTACGTCTCGGACTGCACTCGAATCTTCAGCGCCGGACAACTCTCCGATGAATGGAAACAGAAGCTCGATGACATGGCGGAAGTCGCTGACTTTGTCATAGACGGTCTTGGAAAAGGAATGGATTGCTCGGCTATCTGGGAAGAAGGGTGTGCTATGGCTGCTGAGATGGGTCATGCCGGTCACCTGATGGGGATGCCTCCTGATCAAGCTAGGTTCCTCGGCCATTCTGTGGGCCTCGAGCTAGACGAGACGCCTGTGGTGGCAAGGGGCTTCGACCGGCCCCTGAAACGAGGAGGTACCATGGCCATCGAGCCGAAGGTGGTTTATCCCGATGGAGCCATTGGGACTGAAGACACATGGGCGCGTGGCGCAGATGGGATGGAGTGCCTGACGATGGGCGAATCCTTCCCTATGCTGACGGAGTGGTAGCATGAGGAAACCTATCGTCTCAGTGTTCGGCTCCCACGACCTCGATGAGGCCCCAGAGGTCGAGGTTTTGTGCGAGGATCTCGGTCGCACCATAGTGGACCTTGGGTGCAGAGTTGCATGCGGCGGCCTAGGAGGTTCAATGGCCGCAGTATGCAAAGGCGCGAGGAGCAGCAAATGCTACCAGAGTGGAGATACCATCGGAATCCTGCCTATGGAAGATGCCGACGCAGCCAATCCTCATGTCGATGTGGTCATTCCAACTGGCCTCGGGCTGTTCAGGAACATGCTGGTGGCACGCGCTGGGGATGTTTGCATAGCTGTAAGAGGCGGTGCTGGAACGCTGTCAGAGATTGCTTTCGCATGGCAGCTCAACAAGCCAGTCGCTACTATGTCAGGTACCGGGGGATGGGCCACCGAACTCGCAGGCAGCAAACTGGACTATCGCAGAGAAGGGTATGAGGTAACTGATCTGGAGGACGTGAGGGCTGCAAATACTTGGATTTCGGAGGTGCTTGGACTTTGAGCAGAGCCAAACGGAACGCGCAGACGAAACTCGCTAGGGTACTGCGAGATCGTAACGAACCACACGGAAAACCGATTACAGACGAGTCGATACTGAGAGGGGTGGAGGTAGATGACTCAGGAATAGTGGAATTATGGGTAAAACCCCCTCATCCACACTGTCCGTGCTGCCTCGATGACCTAATCAACCTCAGGAATGAGATAAACTCGCAGAAAGGAGTGATTGGATGCCATGTTGAAGTGGTAGGAATACCTCATGCAGAACGATGGACTGCGGCAGTGAACGAATAATATTGACTGATTTTATTAATAATTATTAATAAAGAGTTCATTCCTCTGATTCCACGGCCGTTTCCAGACCTTTACGTGACATTCTCTCCTCTACCTCACGCATCTTCGAGGTGAAACGCCCTGAAATCCACCAGACTGCAACCACGATGGCAGCGATATCAAAAACTAGGACGGCGAGGAACTCTGTATCCGTCCAATCTACCATTCAAGCACCTACAGAGGGGGTATCAGGTCGATATCGCACGAGCCTATAGGGTGAATGCAGCATGTGAGCGTACCGCCAGCGGCCACTAGATCATCATCGAGTCCAGGAGGAAGCTCCTCGGGCAGGTCGACCTGCCCGTTAATCAGTCTGACAAGACAGGTCCCGCAGTTGCCTGAGGTGCAGTTGGTTGGGATTTCCACTCCTGCCAACTCAGCGATTTCTACAATCGGGGTATCTGGCACCACTCTGGCTGTTCCCAGGGGCTTCGAGCCACGGAAGAACCGGATAACCGGAGTCTCTTCGGACATGGACCTGCCTCAGCGGTCTTCCCAGCGGGTCCATCTGCCTGTCTGCTTGTTGAAGACCAGACCGGCCTTTTTCATCCACTTGTTGAATTTCGTGGCGCCCGCACCGGTTGCTATGATGAATTCCTCACGATGCTCCTGAGCCTGAATGTAGCCCTTCGCGGCTATGGTTTGGTCAATCCAGTCGTCTATACTCATCAACACTCCAGAGAGTTTGCTTGACTCGACTGCGGCCTCGAGTTCTTCAGCCGAGGCGCCAGTGGATTCGAGATCGTGTAGCATTTGTTCGGTGACTGAGGGGGGTTTCTTCTTCTTCGGTTGCCGGGATACTGGCAACCGGGGTTTCTTCTTGGGGTCGATCTTGATTCTGGAGCCGTTGTCCAAGCGGTCTTCGACAATCTGGGCCATTGGGGCTCTGAACTCCTGCTCGCATTCCCAACAGGCCAGCGAGTAATCAGTCATATCTTCAACCACATTGCTCCCCAGTGGGTCGATTTCTTCTCCACATGAAGGACATGCATGGAGGCATATAATAGGCGCGATCTTTCTTCGGAAATCGACGATGTCCTGCGGTGTCCCGACCAATTCAAGCATCTCGTGGTCCCTTGCGGCCTCTAGCCCCCTAGTCTCAAGTTGGTCGCGCAGTTTGGATCGTTGCTCGTCCTTGGACTCGTCGTCGAAGGTGTTCTCCAACTTGACGATTAGTTCGATGGTCTTGCCCAGTCTGTTCATCACTAGCTTCTTGTTGCGGAATGCCTCAACCCTCGCTATCCTGAGTTGCTCCTTCTTCTCGAGTAGTTCGGAGTGCAGATCTTTCTGCTCTCGCTTGAAGCGCTGCTCCTCAATCTTGTCGACCTTCTTCTTGCCGCGGTCAGACAGGACATCGGCTAGGAATCTCTGTTTGCTGGAGTCGCGCGGACCCGAGCGCACGGCGTCGAGAACGGATTCTGCGATCTTCTTCTTGAGGCCGTAGTTGTTTCTCAGAGTGCTAACGTCGAATTTCTTCAGATCCCCTACCTTGACCCCACTGTCAGAGAGAATGTGTGCGGTGTTCTCGTCTATGCCGCGTCTGAGCAACGCGAGATAGGTATCCTTCTTCGCCATGAGTGTTCATCCCAGCCCGGGCCCGTCGCGTGACCCGCTGCCCTGACCTGCGGAACCGTGGGCCCTCTATCAAGGCGCTGACAAAAGCCTCTCAAATCAGCTCATTCAGACGAAATTGCCTCTACGATTGCAACCCAGTGGGAAGTCTGCAGATTTTCGGGCCTAAGTTCCATCCAGCCCTCAGGCAGAGCTTCGGGGGCCGAATTGGTGATACTCGCGACGGCCTCTGCCCAGCGCTTCTTGTGCCAGCCTCTTATGCGACTCAGGCGACTAGGTGACCTAGACAGCAAAGTGCGTATCTTGCGGCGTCTGTTGGCGAAGCAGTGCTGGGTGATGGTTCGGAACATCCTTCGGTCCACCCCCTGAGCTCTGTCTACAGGCTTCAGAGAGACCAGTCGTGAACTAACGCGAGGAGAGGGACTGAATGAGTGAGGAGATACTTTGGCGTCTAGTTCGACATCGAAATCCAGCCACAGCGTCAAAGCCAACGGACTGAGGGCCGAATCGTCCCTGCCAATGGTCATTCTCTCGGCGAACTCGTTCTGCAGTAGTAGGACGATGGATACGAGAGGGTGAGTGGAGTGATGGCTCTGGATGCGCTCTATCGCGGGGCTGGATATCTGGTACGGCAGATTCGCTACCACGTGAGTCGCATCCTCAGGCCAGTTAACCTCCAAGGCGTCGGCACGAAGCACTTCGAGACGCCCGTCAGCGTCCCCGAAGACACGTTGCAGGTGGACTACCGCCTCCTCGTCAATCTCAAAGGCAGACACAGCGGCCCCGGTCCTCAGCAGAGCCAGAGTCAGCGAGCCGGGACCGGGGCCAATCTCGATGACGTGCGAATCTTCTCCCAGCGGGGTCTTGGAGGAAGCGAGAGATACTGATCTGGAGATGACTGAGTCATCGATAAGGAAGTGTTGGCCCAGCTCCTTGCTAGGTCTAATTCGGTCTTTAAGCAGGTCTACTAGGAGTCGTGTGTCCAAATCGTCCATGGCCCTACCCCGGTCAAATATCGGAGCGAACTAGGATATCGAGCAGTCTGGGTGTCTGGGCATCGTCCTCTATCTCCTTGACATAGAGTTCCGCTAGCAGTCTAGCAGAATCAATCCCACAGGCCTCATCGACCGCTGCAAAGTCGCTCCATCCGGAGATTCCCCGGAGTTTGACCATCTGCAGTGCCTTTGAGTTCCCGATGCCGGAGAGCAACTGGAAGGCATGGTACTTCAGTGACATCGGACCGGCGCTGTTGTAGAATCCCAAGTGCTTCTCGGGGTTCTCAAAGATGGTCGCCAGTAGGGCCTCTGTAAGTTCACTGATAGCTGCCGGAGAGAGGTCTCGGTGCCTTATTTCAGAGAGAGGTCCTATCGATTCCGAGTCGGCTGCTATCCTCGAGTTTTTGGACATCTCCGCAGACTCGTTCACTCGGGCGCGAATCAGATGCATTGATGGCTCGGTGAGGCCGTGGATCTCATGCCCCATGGGACGTCTGTCCATCAGGTCTAGGATTCTGATGTGGGTCTCGGATTCATACGGGCCCGGGCCTTCCTCGTCGGACTCGTCGGGGCCGCCTAACTGCATGTCTCTCGGACTGTTCAGAGCGGTTCCCCCCCTTGAATGAAATTGTTGGCGAAAAGCTCCGAAAAGCTGTATCAGAGGATGTGTTGGCGGATAATTGTGATGAGTTCTTCAATCTCCGGAGTGTCCATCGCAATCCTCTTGCTGGCGATGATTACCCTGACGTCTGCCACGACTAGGGGGCAGAGTTCGGCCAACTTGGCGCATATCTCAGGATGTGGTGCAAGTTTCTCGTTCTCCATCAGCGCGTCCCGCAGCCCCCTGAAGACCTCAGGATCGGTCTTCCTGCCGCCACGGTTCTCGCTGGCCGCCCACTGGGCATGGCCGAGTGCCATGAGCTGTTCGTAGGAGAGTTCACCACGGCGCTCGTTGGCCTGCTCCAGCAGATCGCGGACGGTGGCGAAGTCGACATATTCCCTATCAGACATTGTAATCACTCACTCAATGGGCCTGAGGTGCTCTGGCCTGGCCACTACAGTCTTCTGCATGTCACCGTCCAAGACCGAGACAACATATGCACGCCCCTGAATCCCGGAGATTATACCGGTCTTGCCTTGGAAACGGCGGTGCGGCATACCCTTCTGTTGGGCTCCGTCAAGTACGATTGCGACGCGGTCGCCCTCGGCGTAAGGGTGCATCACACGATTGATGAAAACACGACTTCGCTCGGCCTTCTTCTTCTTCAGGATACTACGAGTACCCTGACGTCCACCGTGTGCTCTCTTGGCCATTGAATCACCTTTCGACCACAGGTCGTGGGAGCGTTCGACCTGCCGATTCTTCTTAAGGGCTCGGATGAGGTATTGGACTCAGTCAGCGTGAATCTCCTCAACATCAAGCCAAAGCACCTCGCATTCCCTCTCCAACACGCCACTAACCGAGGGTACCGTTCTGCCCTCGTCAGAGTGGATGAGTTCTTTGATGTAAGTACCGGCCTCGCAACGCAAGGTCGCCTGGACCTCGTCACCATCAACTGTCACCTCACTAATCGAGACAACCTTCCTCTTTCGCGTCTTGGCAGCTCTGCGGTGCGAAACTCGCTTAGGTGTCTCCTGCTCCAGTACGACACCCGATAGTCCCGAGATGGCTTCCATCACCGTCTCCTCTTCCGGGATGTCGTCGACCCTGAACCTAATCGTGTAGGACTTATCTGAACGAGTCTCCTTGACCTTCCCAATCCGCTTCCTATCTGTCCAGTCTAGCTGATCAATCTCCACCATCCCTGAGGAGTTTTCGTTGACTGCTGCGACGAGATCCACGGGATTCGCCTTACGGAGTAGGGGATTCTTGACTTCTAGGATAAAGGGGCGGCCTGAGCCAAGACATCTGACGTCGATATCTTCTCTGCCCATGCCGTGGAACGAGGTGTCCTCGGCCTGCAAAGCAGCTCTGATTGGCTCACCGATGAGATCCTGTACGGAGTCGGGGTACTGCAGTCCAGTGCCATGGCAGGACTCACAGCCCTGCGCCCTTCCCCTACATGCCCGACAGGGCCATCTGGTCTGGGGAATCTCACGGCTGAGTTTTCGGTACCTGCCGTAGAGAAAGACTGGTCTGATATCTATGTCGATCCTGAGAGTTAAGCCGTCGATTAGAATCATCAGATCGGGCTTCTCCTTGACGAACTCGATGTTAGGCACGTCCTTGGACAGTTGTTCCTGTATCGCATCGGCAAAAGCCGCCTTTAGTGGTCTCGAAGCAGGAGCTCCGTGCCTACTTCGGATTTTGTCCTCGTCCTGTACTAGATCCTTCGGCAGATGGATTCCAAATTGTATGGTGCCATACTCGATGCCCTTGGTTGATTCTATGACCCTACTGACGATGTTGTCGGTGTCGTCAAACAGATCCTCGCAAAGAGGGCACAGCTCAGGTGCCCCGAACTTGACTATCCCAGGGTCCCTTATTTGGGCGTCCTCGCGAATCTCTCGGCCGCCCTCGGCCCCACGGGCCTTGGTTCTACGACCAGCTACCCTGTGCAAGCAGAAATCGCAGGTTCCCATCTTGATGATGTGGGCAACGCCCAGCGGAGCAGGGCAGGGTGGCGCGTCCCAGTCTATCGCGGCTCCGTTGATCTCGAGATCGTCGCCATCGAACCACTCCTCCTCATCAGTTTTCTCAGCCTCATCGACTTCAGCGGTGGTTTCTGCCGAGGCGTACCCGGCGCTGGCGTAGAGTTGCCACTCATCTTCCTCGTCGAGCTTCTGCTCGCCTCCATCGGGGCTATCCCACTGCATTGTATCACCACCGAAATCACGGGGCTACCCGTGTCTTCGATAAATTTGCGACCGGAGAGTCGCCTTTGACCCCTTCGGATAGGTAATCCGGAGATTTACAGCGCTGAACCGAGGTCCTCGGCAACGCTCCTCAGATGTCTGAAGGAGTGGATTCCGCTTGAGCAGCCGGACGGCCAATCGAACCTGACTCCATAGCGACCTACCGGCTCGGCTCGGGGCTTCTCGACCCTGAGGCGAGAGACCTCTTCCTCGAACTCGATGAGTCTTTGCTGGTTCTCCTGCCTCGGCTTGCACTTGGCACACTGGCAGCGACTGCGTATCGACAGGTAACTGACCCTGAATGCGGCTCCGTCGGCAAATCGAAGGACGCAGTCCTCGTCTCCGCGCTCCAAATCGGTCAATATGTCACTCGTCATGATGTCTTCCTCACAAGGGGGTTCGGAATCCCAGAGCACGTGCAAGACACCATCCAGTCCGGGCTTCGAAAATAGCAAACGCTCCGCCACCGGTGATTCCAAGAGGAATTAACCAAAGATTACCCCAATCAATCCCTGCTAAGCAGAAGGCTGCCCCTGACACCAATCCAGCTACGAGTCCCATGATTCCGAGCTTGAGGCGATACGCCTTGCCTCTAGCATCGATGTTGCATTCGAATACCATTCTACTCCTCGTTAGAGATGTTTGCATTTATCTGCTGAAGGATATCC
>JAAZXI010000011.1 GCA_014240285.1 Methanobacteriota archaeon | reverse complement strand
AGGATGAACGAAGATAATGGCCTGAGGAATATCTCCACTGGGGAGACTTACCGAACCTATACCGAAGCGTGCATGAAGATTAGCATAGAGCCACTCACCCCTAGGAGGATATCGTCGTTGCTCAACGAGCTTGATACGCTTGGACTGATTATGGCTAGGAATGTCAGCAAAGGCCGTGGCGGCAGGAGCAAGCAGGTCAACTCGGCAATACCCAAGGCGGTGGACGCCATCACCACGATGAGTGAAAGTGAGCCTCTGATTGCCGAGGCCGCACTCGGCAGATACAACCTGCAAAGCCAACTCTGAGAGGCTGTTCTGCCCTCAGACAATCGTTAAACCGAAGTGCAAGGTCGCCGGCTCAATGTCCATGCAGGAATCCGAGTGGGGCAGTGCCCTGACCAGACCTAGTAGCACTGCGTCGAGCGCCGCCGTCTTGCTCGGTATCTGGGTGCTATTGCTGACTGTAGTGAACCTCTTCTCTGGAGCCTACTCATCCGGAATCAAAGTACTGTGGATCGGATTCATCACCGGCGACAGTGCTTCTTCGAACATCGCCCATGAAGGGCTCAAGGTGGTCGCAGACGACATCGTCTTCGGACTGATTGGCGTAGTCCTCCTAGGCCTCGGTGCCATGGGAATGGGCAAGGCCGTCGAGGGTGGCTTCTCAGCTTGGGTCAGTAGCATTCCCAAAGGAGTGATTGCATCCAGTCTGTTCTCTCCTGACGAAGGTTTCAATCGCACCATCGCAAGTTGGTTCATCGCCTTCGGTGTTGGATTCTACCTGTACTGGAGTTTGATGAACACAACCTGGGTTGACCCCGGAGTTTACGCAGTGATGATTGTGATGGTGAGTTTCGGCTTCGCTATCCACACGATGGCTGATGCCGAGTCCTGATTATTCGGCGGGAACAAAGTCGCTCAGCAGTCTGCGGCAGCGCTGCTTGGCGTCCTCTCCGCACCGTCTGACTACAACTCCTTTCCCTGGTTGGCCATAAAGCACAACGGCTCCCAGGGGAGCCAGGGGGTGCAGGATGAGAGGAGCGAGGTCCTCCTCGCCTTCGACCTGAATCAGGTGGGTGACCTGATCTTCCTTCCAGGAATCCATGGCCTGCTCGCAGGCCTCCAACAGCGAAGGCGTCAGAGAGCCTGCAGGACTGGAGCATCGCAGGGCCCTGTCATACAGAGATGGGTTGATTGCGTCAGCGCCCTCCCAGGGCTCCCTCCTAGTGAGGCCGTCAATGAGGGCGATGTCGGCTGGCCGGTTGAGGTCCTGCAGGGTGCGGACGGTCACATCCCCTACAGCAATGATTGGTCCTGAGTCCCATTCAACATGGGCGAGGACTTCTGTCATCGCAACACAGGGGTCGTCCTCGGGACCCGAGAATAATTGTCCGAAGGGCTGCTTGAGTTCTGCTTCGACCTGGGGTGTCAGGATTGCCCTGCCCCTCCTGATCGTTTCTGGGATCCATGGTTGTCCGTCACGGTCTATCTCACCTGCTCTAATCCTAGAGCTGGATATCGACTCGCCATCCCATGCGGCTACGTGTGCTACGCTGATGATGTGCAGCGGTGAAAGGTCGCTGCCCTCCCTGAGGCGATTGATTTTCTCACACTCGTCGCGAGTCTCGTCAGTGCAGACGATCGCTGTGGCATCAGCATGCGCCGGTGCGGGTCCGTGATTGTCATCGAGCACGTGGAAGGTCACTCTGCTAGCATCTTCCTCCAACGCCTCCTTCATCTCCCGAACCCTTGCATCCCATGAATTCACCCGCGGGTCCTTTGAATGGGCCATCCGATCTGAGGTGATCCAAGCCTCAATGGAGGAGCATTTGGACAGACCGGCTGCCATCAGCGATAGGTGGCCGGCATGGAAGCGATCGAAGGTGCCGCCGATTAGGCCGACGTCATGCATCAGATTCCCTCCTTTTTTGGATTAATGGAGTGTGTGCCCCGGGGCGTAACGGCGATCCTTCACAGCAAAGCTCGGGCGCCTGACCCACCCCGGGACGTCTGTCGAACTGTGGGGTAGTCCCTTGAGTCATTCCTTCCGGTCATCGGGGGACCTAACACAATCCGGCCACTTGTTTTGCTCCAGTGATCATTCCTTTGCAGATGGTCACACTGGTCTTCGGCAAGTGGTGACCCGAACTTGGTACCGTGATTCATCCTATTCCTCCAGCGGGGGGCTTCGTCGCCACGGTGTTGCAGCTCGGGCATTCATCGGCCACAGAAGGTGGTCAAGAACCCCTCGGTCACAGAATTACGTGATTTCAGTCCGAAATCGACGTCGATGCAATGATTTCCGAATGATACCCGGAGCTCCTCAAGAGAAGTCTCTCGGCGATGTTAGAATCACCGTCCATAGCCTCGGCCGAAGAGAATTCCGGCCATTTCTCAAGCGGCTGGGCAAGCCACCCCGATAGCGGATGTGTCCTTCCTGGCGATGGGGATCTGTCATCATTCACTGCATCTAGGGCGTCGAGTAGATCAAGTAGTGGTTCAGCGCTATCGGGCAGGCCCAGACGCTCACGCCTGCCCCTCAGCCTACGTAAGAGGCGAGAGCGCAACTCGGAGTCGCATCCAGGATGCTCGTATGAACGCAGCCCGGGGGCCTGGCAGTAATCGCCTATCGGGCGCAGCACCGCCGCGCACCAAGAGGCAGAATTAGCGATGAGCCAATCTGTAGAATCGTCATCCTCGAGCAGCTCAGAGAGAATCTTGACTGAGACTGGTGCCCACCAGCCGGGAGGCAGTTCCAGTATTTTCTCCAAATCATCGAGACTTGTCTCCGCATCGTCCAGCATCATGTCTGCTAGGCTGGCCCAAGTGTGCAGGTCATGACCAGATGGAGACCCCCTGCCCTTGCTCCGAATTCCCTCTATAATCGGCCTGAAGCTGGTTTCGTCGCTGCGGTCCGGGGAGTAAAGCCACGCAACTCCCTGGAGAGCGGGCATTGAATCACTCGGGGGCTCGGAGAGCCATGCCTCTAGAGCCCAACGGAGCAAATCAGAGTGCATGTGCTCCGGCAACCAAGGAGCGTTCGACAGCAGTTGAGCCGCCACCCAAGAGGCTCCGCGGGTGGCTTGCTTCGGATCCTCCGCTGGCCTCGTCCTCAGTGCCGCGTCGGGGTCCTGCCTGAGTCTGCTGGTGATCTTCTTGGAGAATTCTTTCAAGACTAGGTCGGGTGCCTCGTCGGCGACCTCTGAGAGTCTCTCGAGCGGGAGGTCGTCCAGATTCATGAGTACTAGCCACTCCGGACTGAGTCGATTCCTGAGTCTCTGCCAGCGTGGCCATCTTGCCTCAGCGGGAGATGCTATCCAAGCCGCAATAGGGTATCTGGCTTCCATCTGATTGGCCCACTCCTCATTGCCTGCGGGGTACTGGACTACTGCTGAATTGATGACTGATAGGTGGCCCTCGTCAATCTCCTCAAACAACTCGATATTTACGCCTAAGGACTCCCACTCAGGTCCGACGGTTACCTCGGAGCCTGAAAACGAAGGGGCCTGTGCGGAGTCCACCAGTCGCATAGGCAGTATCCTCCCCCCCCTAGTTGTCAGACGTAACCAAGGCAGCGGCCTCAGAGGGTCGGCGTCCAGCCGGTCAAAGCCAGCGAAGGCGGCGATCTCGCCATCTAGGAGTGCCAATCTGAGGTTGGAGTGTGAAGCAATCGATGAGACCAAATCATCGGGCATATCGGCCCCAACTTCAACAGTTAGGGGGCGTTTACCATCGTCATTGATTGCCCATCTCACTAATGCCTCGGCCGCCGTGGCACCCAGACCTCTCAGGTCGAGGATCCTGATTGAATCACCTTCCTCGGTGAACACCGATTCGCCCCAGTCCTGTCTGAATCGACGCCAAGTGGAATCCTCAGTCCTGACCTTTCTCGCCTTGCTGACCCTGTCCTTTAGGGCCCCTAGTCTGCGTCTCCTCTCTGTATCGCTCAAACGTGGGTGAGCCCTCTCGATCCAAGAATCGAGGGCTGCCAGTGGGTACGAATCGCCATCGGCATCCAGCCCACCAAGATCCGCGATGATTAACGAGTTGCTTCTCGCGGTTCTGAGCAGCATGGAGCGAGGAAGCCTGTCTTCCAGCACAGCCACCACCGGCTCCTTTGGTCTGATCTCAGGTGACATCTCGTGGCACGCACCGAGTACCCACTGCCCCCTATGATAGTCGCTCTCAGGTAACGGGGGAGCGGGTCGGAAGCCCGGAGACCCAAACCACTGACCCGGTGCTATTGCTATCGGTCGCTCGGAGTCGAGTAGTCGGGCGCGGATTATCCCGACGACAGTGCGCTGTCCGGAGTAAGCCGCTATGTTCTCCGGATCGGAGGGGGGCTGAGGACTTGGTTTGGGTTCCATCGACGAGAGGTCGAACCACCGGGGATCTCTCTCCCTGAGTACCGCCCAACTCCAAGGAACCCCATCGCTTCCGGTGGACCCGGGATTGCCCGGAATCGCAACGGGGGGGCGATCAGGAATCAGTAGCAGGGGGGAGTCGCAAGGCTCCATTACTCCAAGCAGGAGGTTTGGGCCATCGCGTGAAAGCAGGCAGCACAAGCTGGAGTCTTCGGGCAGGGGAGAGGCCTCAGATGCCCTCGCCCACTCGTCAGCCCTCACTGACTCCCAACCCAATTCGGTCAGATGGATCCTAGCTCCACGGCTCCCAGCAGATAAGTCACTGGAGATCAGTCCATCGTTTCTCAGTCGTTTTATCTCTGCTGAGGCATGCGGAACCCTGAGTTCGACATCCCTAGCCAACACACTGACGGTGGCACCACCCTCAGTTAGCCGATCAAGGAGTCTCCTGCGATGCTTGCTCCTAATTTTCCAAGCACTGTTCGAATAATCGGGATTCAGTGGCTCAGGGGATTCATTTGACACCACTCGCCACCTCTCAATACATCTTACTAAAGTTGATGTATTAAATTATGTTGTTTCGTTACAGTTGATTACATATTTCCTATGGAGAATATATCAGTTTCATTTCCGCACTTGGTTCAAACTTGAAAATGCACTCATTTCTAGCAACTATCTGTAACGAAAAGGTGTGATTTCGTACAGAACGGTTATATCAGCGCCCGCCACCCTATGCATATCGGGCCAACTACCTGGCTCGAGAGTATGCTCGGGGAAGACAGATGGAAGCGGAAAAAATCCGACTTATCATTCGCAAATACCTCTCTGAGCAGCCTAGGAACAGTGCTGAGATTGCAACCTGGCTGAGTAGTCAGGAAGGTTACTCCGGAAGCTTGGATCTAGCATCACTGATGGAGTCAGACGCAAGCATCGTCCGTATCGGGACGGTTCGCAAGAGCGGAATGACTGGCAGTACCGCCCCACTCTCGGAATGGGCGACCGAGGAGTGGGTTAGGCACCACGAGCGTGCCAAGCCCGACAATAAATAGGAGAGATTTGGATGAGGACAACAAGACTACGGCAGAAAATAAAGAAATTCTTGGATGTTAGAGGAGAGGCCAACACGACAGAGATTCTGGAACACGTGAACTCCACCATGCGTCATGGGACTACTCCTCAGCAACTGGGGAATGTCCTTTCCAAGGACAAGGACATCATGAAGGTCGCAACAACGAAGCGGGGTGGTGCCCTCTCCGGCCGCTACGAAATCTGTGTCTGGCAACTGAGGCCTGGGGCCTTGGACGAAAACTGATTAGTCCTCTAAGTCAGGACTCCAGTCTCCGCTTCGAGCTAGACTGTTCATGCTGGCCCGATGAGCGAACATCCGCTGGCTGGCGACTGCAGCGCCAGAGTCTCCTTCGGCCCAAGTAGTGAGAGCGTGTGCCTGTAGTGCCCGGCCGTAGGAGTAGGAAAGTTGCCAAGGGTGCTCGACATCCATCTGGTTCATCAGATTGAGGTGGGCAGTAGCATCCTCGTCAGACTGTCCTCCTGACAGGAAGACGATGCCTGGGAGATCGTGTGGGACATGTTTCGTCAAGCAGTCCACTGTCATCCTTGCTACCTCCTCCCTCGAAATCTGGTCAGAGCAGTCATTGCCTGCGATAATCATGTTAGGCTTGAGCAGTGCTCCAGGAATGTAAATGCCCTGCTCAGCACAGGCGGCGAAGGTCGCATCGAGAATCTCGGCTGTGACATCGTAGCAGTGCTGCGCGTCGTGGGAACCATCCATCAGGACCTCGGGCTCGATGATTGGGACTAGTCCCTGCTCTTGGCAGATTCCAGCGTAGCGGGCCAGCGCGTGGGCATTGGTAGATATGCAGGCCGGACTAGGCATCCCCTGAGCGATGCGGATGACAGCTCGCCACTTGGCGAAACGTGCGCCCATCTCGAAATACTCGATACAACGCTCCCTGAGTCCATCGAGACCCTCTGTGATCTTCTCACCGGAGTGATTGGCGAGGTCCTTTGCCCCTGTGTCGACCTTGATTCCAGGGTGGATTCCCCTAGAACTCAGTGCCTCAGCTATTGAGGAGCCGTCATCCATGTTCTGCCTAATTGTCTCATCGAACAGGATGACGCCCCCGACGGCAGATTCGTATCCTGCTGTATCAAGCAGATTTGCTCTGTACGAACGCCGGGACTCGGACGAGGGCTCGACTCCAGCAGTAGCCAAGCGCTTCGACATCGTCCCGTTGCTCTCGTCAGCTGCGAGTATCCCCTTGCCCGGGGCAACCAGTTCGCTTGCGGTCCTCTTGAGGAGTTCCGTGTCCATCCAATTACCTCATGCTCACGTGCGGGCGGTAGGAGAAGAACTCATCGCACCGAGGATACGAAGTAGTGCTCGCCGGATTTCACGTCAATCACTTCTGAGTGAACTGAGTACCTTCCGTCATCAGTTTCCTCGACACCGCGGGTTCGCCCTGAACAGACCCCGGAGCCGATAAAGACTGAATCATCCGACGAGCACAGCTCGTCGCGACTCCAGATCCTGTCCACATCGTCCTCAATCATTTCCTCGGCACGCTCTCGATGACCTTCATTCTTGAACACGAGTCGCCCCTCAAAGGGAGCATTCAGTCCCCTGAGAGCAGTTGCTGTGATTACTCCCTCGGGTGCTGCCCCTATCCCCATCAGCATGTCGATGTCCGAATCGGGGTCGGCGGCGTTCAGAGCCGCGGTAATGTCGCCGTCGCCAATGAGGATGATGTTGACATCGTGCTGCTTCAGCTCGCGTATCAGTTGTTCGTGTCGCGGCCTGTCCATCACCACCACGCGGAGTTGTGACGAGGTTTTTCCGAGAGCGGCGCAGGCGGCCTCGACGTTGTAAGAAGTGTCGGCCTCGAGGCTGACCTCGCCTGCGAGGGCGGCTGGACCGGCTATCTTGTCCATGTAGCAGTCAGGAGCGTGCAGCAGATTACCACGAGGGGCTGCGGCGAGAACTGCCATCGCATTGGGCAGGTCGAAGGCGACGTGATTGGTGCACTCTAGAGGGTCGACGGCTATGTCAATTGCCGGTGCCCCGGAGACACCTTGCATCGAACCTAGAGGTTCGCCAATCCAAAGCATCGGTGCGTCGTCACGCTCGCCCTCGCCTATCGCCACGCGCCCGTTGAAGGGCACGCTGTCGAAGACAGTGCGCATGGCCTCGACAGCTGCTCCGTCTGCGGCCTTGCCGTCCTCCAGCCCCCTCCAAGTCGAGGCCGCTATCGCAGCGGCCTCAGTGGCCTGTAGGAAGTGCTCAATGAGGTCGGTGGTTGCCATGCTGCTCCGAATGAGCCTTAGCATTCAATCATGCGGGTCGCCCTTGCTCTTGCGTAGGACCCGCACTCCTTCTATCTTGGAAGTTGGATACTGACCTTCAGAATCCTTCTCAATTGACTTGAGCATGTCCCAGGCGCACAGCAGCCCTGCATTGACTCCGCACAGTGCCTCCATCTCCACACCAGTGGTCCAATGGGTGCGCACGGAGACCGTGCAGCGCAGACCGTTTTTCTCTACCTTCCAATCAACAGTACAGCCCTCGATAGGGATGGGGTGACAGTGAGGCAGGGTGCGAGGGGTCTCCTTCACCGCCTGGATGGCGGCGATTGTCGAGGCCTCTCTGACATCACCCTTGGGTGAGCGACCGTTGGCAACGACGTCGATGCCTCCTTCGGAGAGGACGAGGAGGCCAGTTGCTACTGCCTCGCGAGCGACAACGGGCTTAGAGCCGACGTCGATTATCCCGGTCCACGACTCCTCATCCAATCTATCGCCTCTCGCGCCTGCGGGCTCGCGAGTTCATCATCACTATTCAGAGAACCGGCCTATCAGCGGAGTTGTGGTTGTGGCGTGTTCGCGGATAACATCTGAAATAGTCGGCGGCAATGGGGTGGTGTGGCCGAGGCGTTTCGAAACAAGGCGACTCCGGGCGCTGTCCCCGAACTGGAATCGGGTATCGCCCATGACAGGCCTATCACTGACGGCCTGAAACTGCAGGTAATCGACGAACTCTGTGTCGGCTGTTCTTACTGCCTCATGGCCTGTAAGGACGATGCGCTAATCGTCGAGGGACTTTGCGAGGTCATCGAGGATAATTGCACTGACTGCCTGAGGTGTCTCCTTTGGTGTCCAACAGGAGCCCTAGTGTACTCCTGAGGTGGCAGGATGAGCGAGCGAGCAAAGGCAGTGGTTATCGGCGCCGGAGTAGGGGGGCTGGCATCAGCCGCAAGTCTCGCACAGACACAGAAGTACGATGTCTCAGTCTACGAAAGGATGTCTTTCGCCGGCGGCAGGTTCACCCAGCACGACCACGATGGTTTTCAAATTCCAACCGGCGCAGTCCACATGATTCCACACGGCAAGAAGGGTCCCTTCGCCAAACTGATTCTCGGGAATAGGAATAACGGTGGGCTCGATTTGGGGCGTCATGGGGTCGACTTCTTGCCAACCACCAAGTTCGCCTGCCGGATCAAGGATGGTAAGCTGCAACGGGCCAACTCGGTCTACGGGGTCTTACCGTGGTTCTCGCTCAAGGACACTCTGAACCTGCCGCGGCTGTTGATGAAGACCGCCAAACGGCCATGGGGCAACGAGACTGAGGACGGCAGGACCTGGATGTCGAGGTACTTCTCCAATGACTTCATTGACTTTGTCGATGCTTTCGCCAACTTCGCTATCAGCCTTAGGTTCGAGCAGATGCCTGCTTCGACCGTAGTGAGGATGCTTCAGAACTCGTTCTGGCTCGATCGCCCTCATGTCCCCAAGGGAGGATGCAAGGGGGTCATCGACGGGCTACGAAGCGACTTGCGGGAGAACGGGGCTCGCGTCAAACTGTCCCACGAAATCACCGAGATACTGCCTGGCGATGCAGAGGAGTCGACCAAGGGAAACCGCTTCTGCATCGGTATCAGGCGGCGCGGTCGGGATGAGGGGGTTTGGGTTGGTGCCGATGCGATCATTCACAATGGTGGACACCCTAACCTGCTCAAGGCGCTCTCGGACGACTTTGAGGTGGCTACGGGAATCAGAGAGCAGGTCCGTGACACTCAAGCAGTCGGAGGCATCGGCTTCGTGTTCGCGCTGGATGATGATATTCCCCACCGTGGCAGCGGGGTAACTATGCTGCCGGGTTTGGAAAGAGTCGGTGGGTACGTTATTCCAACCTTCTCCGATTCGAGTCTCGCACCTGAGGGAAAGCACATGATGATCACACACCAGTACGTGCCGGACCCGAGCGTCAAATCGGAGATAGTGAAGGGGCGTGAGGATCTCTACGATGCCATCCCTTGGCTCGCTGACCATGGCGAGGAGTTGTGTGTCCACACCTATCACAAGAACTGGCCTTGCAATCGCGCCCCACAGGGTGCCGAACTACCCTCGGACATCGGTGTCGAAGGAATTAGACTCGTTGGCGACGGGGTCAAGGGCCACGGCTGGATGATGGTCGAGGGGATAGCATCGAACGTACCTGAGGCAGTGGCCAGCATCAGTGGTGCAATGGACACTATGTAATCATCCGAGACCGGGCTTCCAGACCTCTCCGTCAGTCCGGATTTCCTTCTTCCAAAGCGGTGCTTGGCGCTTCAGTTCGTCGATCAGCCAGCTGCAGGCCTCGAAGCCCTCGGCCCTATGGGGTGAGCCGACGTGGATGCACACGATGGGCTCACCCGCTCCGACCGAGCCGGTGCGGTGGGCCAGCACCACCGAGCTCACCCCAAACTGGCCCAGAGCCTGTTCGGCGAGCTCGTTCAGAACGCCGGGGAGTTCTCCCTCCCAAGCGTCGAACTCGAGCCGCTCGACAGTCACCCCGTCGTCCTCTCCGCGCGTCAAGCCCACGAAGCTGACTACGCTGCCGCAGCCATCCGAATTGAGCATCTCGCGCAGACCATCTGGGTCGAGTTGCTCGGGTTCGATGAGTATCCGTACCCGAGTCATGCAGTGCCATCCGGGTGCTGCGCTTGAACGCGACGGACGAGACCCAACCGTTCAAGCGGTAGGCCTGAAGTCGCGAGGGCGTGAGTAACGAGCCAGTCCACATCCTCGGAGCAGGCCTCTCGGGTCTCGCCGCGGCCGCCTATCTGGCGAACGCGGGCCGGGAGGTTCATGTCCACGAAATCCGCTCAGATAGTGGGGCTCGCTTCGATGGTGATTTCCAAGGCATAGAGAATTGGACCAGTGGCTCTGACTTCTTCGATGAGATGCGTGAGTGGGGCTTCAATCCAGATGAGTTCAAATCCGACGCTTTCGATGTAATCGATCTAGTCCACCCAGACGACGAGATAACCCAACCGAGAACCTCAGGAGTTGCTTTTCGAGTAGTAGAGCGTGGGACAGCCGAGCACTGCATCGACCAGGGCTTCAAGCAGATGGCGCTAAATGCGGGCGCAGAAATCCACTACGATACCCGCAGGGAACCCGAGGACTGCCAAATCGTAGCTGCCGGTCCGAAGGAATCCAGCGCGGTGGCTTTCGGGGAGATATTTCACACCAGTCACCCCAATCATGTCACCTTCCAGCTGAATGACAAGTTGGCACCTGGAGCCTATTCCTACCTCATCATAATCGACGGCATAGGTCTGATCTGTACCTGTCTGTGGAGGCAGCAGAAGAAGACTTCGCGCTACCTCAATGAGACCATAGCATGGTACGAGCAGCACTACGACCTAAATCGCAAACCTATCAAGAGGGTTGGTGGCAAAGGCGACTTCTCGCTGCCGGACAAATACGTCCACGAGGGACGCTACTATGTGGGCGAGGCGGGTGGTCTACAGGACTTCATGTGGGGCTTCGGCATGAGATACGCGGTCACCAGTGGTGTACTGGCAGCCAGAGCAGTTCTTGGTGAGTGCGACTATGAGAGTGAAGTGCGTAAACGCCTCGTTCCCCTAGTCAGGGCCAGTGCCATCAACCGCTTCATGATGAACAGAGTCGGTAATCGCGGATTCAAGATGGTTGCCAATCACTGGATGCGAGATCAGCGCAGGAAGGGAGACGGTCTCGCGTTCATGCGCTGGATGTACAAGCCGGGACTAATTCGGAGAATGCTGTGGCCAATGGTCAGGCTCGGCATGCTCAGGCGCAAACAACTCGCAGACGGTAGAATGGTTAGTCGCATGCCATTCAGGAAGGCTCTTTCTAGGGACAGTTGGGAGCCGAGCGTCAGAGGCGAAAAGATTGCAGAACAGTGGGACCTCGTTCGCAGGGGTGGAGGCAAGACCTCCTTCGACAAGAGTGACGCCTAAAGGCGTCCATCCTGCTCCGTTTGATTGATATGGCGGCCCTCAGTGGCGCGGGCATGACCTCTTGGCCCGAAATGGAGCCGATGACAAACAATCTTGTGAACTACGGAGTAACGGACAACGGAATAGCCGTCATCGAGCTGTGCTCCGATTCAGCCGGTGACCCGTTGACTGAGGGGAAAACTCCGGTCAATACATACACTCACGCGATGATGCGCGACATCGATGAGGCGGTTCTGAAGGCTCGCTTCGATGATGATGCGACTGTGATTATGCTGACTGGACACGGTGAGAAGTTCTTCTCAGCAGGAGCCAGCATCAGTATGCTTGATTCTGTCAGTCCTGGATTCAAGTATTTCTTCTGCCTTCACGCCAACGAGACCCTGAGCAGGCTTGAGCAGACCCCCAAGCTCGTTATCGCCGCCCTCAACGGTCACGCCGTCGGAGGCGGCCTCGAAATTGCCATGGCAGCCGACATCCGAATCGGTCGCAAGGACTCTGGGCAGGTCGGTCTGCCCGAGGTCTCCTTAGGCGTCCTCGCAGGTACCGGCGGGACTGCCAGACTGTCTCGTCTGGTCGGTAAAGCAAAGGCGATGGAGATTATGGTCACTGGACGTAAATTCTCGTACGAGGAGGCCAAGGAGATGGATCTGGTTCATGACGTCTGGGCCGGCAGCCTCGACGAGTTTCGCCAGGACATCCTAGACTACGCAGGCCAGTTCACCCTGCCCTATGCTGCCAGCAAGGCAATTGGGAACATCAAGCGCAGCGTCCAGAGCGGCATGGAGATACCTCTCGAGTACCATCTCGCTCTCGAAAGGGAGCTGCAGTCAGACCTCTTCCAAAGCGGTGATGCCAAGAAAGGCATAGCCGCCTACGTCAAGAGGGAAGTACCAGAGTTCGATGGGAATTGAGCCGAACGCACTCTTTAGAGTGCGGATTGAGATACAGCGTTTGATATACCAGTTCTCGCTGCCGTAATTGCATGGCAGACGCAGAGGTTGTCGGAGACTACACTCAGAACTTCGAGGCTTGGATTGACGACTTCAGCGAGTGGCAGACCAGAATAGGCTTCGACCCCTCATGGCTTGGCGACTATCGTTTTGACATCAAGTTCGACTGGGACACTGCTGGCAGTCAAATCGAGTTTGGCGACTTCAAAGGTAAACCAAAGTGGGAGCGTAGAATGCAAATCCCCCAACAGACCATTCGAGACGCCATAATCAACATGGTAAGTGTTCAGGGCGACACAGAGTTCGCATCAGTTGAGCAGCAGAACCATCTGCTGGCCTCTGCGCCGACCGAGTACGACCGCAAGTCGGCTCTGAGAATCATGTGTGAGGAGCAGCGTCATGGCTGGCAAATGGCTTACCTGCTCTGCACGTTCTTCGGCGAACAGGGCGTAAGAGAGGCCTCAAAACTGCTTGAGAGGAATGCTCAGGAGGGGACTCGTATACTTGGTTCATTCAACGAGCCTATCGACCACTGGCTCGATTTCTTCATGTTCACCCACTTCATCGATCGTGATGGCAAGTACCAACTCAAGATGCTAAGCACCTCGTCGTTCAAGCCCTTGGCTGCCAGTATGGGGCCGATGTTGAAGGAGGAGTCATTTCACCTTGGAACTGGCGCCAATGGACTTCGCAGGGTAGTGAAGCAGGGTGTCATCCCCTGTGACCTCATCCAGAAGTACGTCAACAAGTGGGTTAGTACTGGACTGGACCTGTTTGGTACCGACGACTCCACGAGTGCCCAATGGGCATATGTGTATGGGGTCAAGGGTAGATACGACGAACGAGAGGCTCAGGAGCCCGCAGTCAGAGAACATCTGAACGAAGCCAGTCGGGAACTGTACTTTCAGGAACTGCGAGACGAGATGCGTAGAATCAGCAAGGTCCGCAAGGAAGGGGAGTCAGAACTCTACATCCCCTCTGACAAGTTCAAGCGCGGCATAGGCAAATTCGCGGGAAAGCGATACACTGTCCATGGCGAGGATTTTGAGGGCGATGATGTCGCTTGGGAGGAGTATCTCTCTTCGGTCCTGCCAACGGATGAGGATGAGGACAGGCTGGTCAACAAGTATCTGAAGCAAGAATGGATACAGTACCGAGAGTGGAAGGGAGACTGAATCCACGGGGGTCCTCGATATGCAGCACATAGCGCTGACATCGTTCGACAAAGAGCGATGTGGGCCGTTCTTCGATATGCTGACTGACTACTTTCACCAGCATCACCACTCCAAGGAGGGGGATGCAGGAGGTTACGAGGAACTGCTGTACAGAGTCCGCAGACCGTACACCCCCGAGATGCTAGACATGATTGACTCTTGGATGGGGCTGGAGAAACGAGATTGGCGCGAGGAGACTCAGAGAGAGGTCATGCTGGCGCTGTACGCTATCAGATATCCAGATAC
Organism: Methanobacteriota archaeon; assembly: GCA_014240285.1. GTDB lineage: Archaea > Thermoplasmatota > Poseidoniia > Poseidoniales > Thalassarchaeaceae > Thalassarchaeum. The sequence goes on along the minus strand of JAAZXI010000011.1, from coordinate 21,462 downwards.
GCTTCTGTTAGAGAGCTTTACCGAGAAGGCGAGGTCGGATCTGCGTAGGCTGTCCGCATACCTCCACTTCACCAACCACACCTATGCCATCTGGGACGAGGATACAAGAATGGGCCTAGTCAAGTTGGGAATTGAAATTCCAGCCACCAAGTCAGCAGATCCATTCGTATACGGCGCCTACGTCAGCGCCATCGAGTTACTGAAGGACGTCGCTCCATTCACTTGCTTCATAGAGCACGATGTGCCGCGCCAGAGGCTATTCCAAGCCGCGCTTGCAGCCTATGGCAGGGAGTGATCGGATGGATGTCCGGAGTGTCGCCGTCGTCGGCGCTGGGACTATGGGCGCAGGGATAGCTCAGGTTTGCGCCCAGACTGGGTGGAAGACCCGTTTGTACGATGCGTTCCCAGAGGGCCTGACCAAGGGGATGGCTGCAATCGAGGCTTTCTGGGACAAAGGCATCGAGCGAGGCAAGACCACATCCGACCAGAAGGTCAAGTGGTCGGGAAACCTGAGAGCTGTCAATAACTTGGCTGAGGCGGTCGAAGGTGCCGACCTCGTCATCGAGGCGGTTCCGGAGAGCATGCAGTTGAAGCAAGATATCTTCGCCGAGCTGGAGCGTCTAGCACCGAGTCACGCGATGCTCGCGACCAATACCTCAGGGCTACCAATCTCAGAGATAGCGCAATCTACGGGTTGTCCGGATAGGATTATCGGGATGCACTTCTTCAATCCAGTTCCACTGATGAGTCTGCTCGAACTGGTTCGCCACAACACTGTCTCTGAGGAGACCATCGCAGCCGCGCAGTCAATCGGTTCTGCGATGGGAAAAACGACCATTTTGGTGCGCGACGTCCCGGGTTTCGCGACAAGTCGCCTCGGGGTCGTCCTCGGCAACGAGGCGATTCGCATGCTGGCTGACGGAGTTGCCTCGGCAAGCGACATAGACACAGCGATGCGTCTGGGTTACAGGCATCCGATGGGGCCGCTGGAACTCAGCGACCTCGTTGGCCTGGATGTACGACGCGACATTCTCAACAACCTCGCGGATGCCTTTGATGACGAGAGTTACAGACCGCACCCTTTGCTTGACCGGTTGGTCGAAGCAGGTGACCTAGGCAAGAAGACCGGAGAGGGCATCTACAACTGGACCAGCGGCAAGAAGGTCGAGCGATGAAGAACCCCGACCACCTGTTCCTCTGGGCTAGGTTGGCTGAGATAGTAAGAGACGGCTCTGCAGGACTGCCGGTCACCGTGGACGAACCAGGAGACCTCAGGATCGAGACCGAAGCGGGCAGACCCTTCGCCAGCGTCAGGATACAGCTCCACCACGTTGGGGTCTACCTGCTGCCGCTGTACTACTACCCCTACAACTACCATCCAGTCTTGAATCAAAGAAGTCCGGAGCTGTGACACTCAGATTCACAAACGAGGAGGATGCGATGATTGGCGAGCTTGGCAATCTGATAGAGCGCTGCCTATCGACCATCGGCAACTACTGAAGTGGTGGGCCCGCCCAGATTTGAACTGAGGTCTAACGCCCCCGAAGCGCCAAGTATAGGCCAAGCTAACCTACTGGCCCTGTGGCCGTACAGATCATGATTTGCGGATTAGCGTTGCTAAATCCCCTGCGGGCGATTGGTGCGGACACCGGGAGTTGAACCCGGGTTAGCAGGTTGGGAACCTACTGTCATAACCACTAGACCATGTCCGCTTGCATCAGTCGGTAGTGTAACCGATGGTGGCGCTGTCGCCGTCTATTGACATGACGTACAGCGATGTGAGGTTGACTCCGGAGTTGCCCATCCCTCTTGTGAAGGCAGCCAAAGAGCCTGGCTTGTGATCTAACTTGGCCGACTTGAGTTCTGCTACCGAGTAATCAGCACCCATTCCATCAAGCGCAACAGAGGTTGCATCTGCGTTGTCGGTCAGAATCGCAGCAGATGCGGAGTCGCGCGCCATTGCAACGATAGCCAGTATATTGACATCTTCTGAAGCGATGGCTTCGCAGTGTTCGGCCAAAGATCCGGGTTCATCACTCATGTTGATTCTGAATTCCTTCATGAAGCGGAGTCGTGGGCAGTACATATTGAATCTGTCGAAGTCACCTCAACGAGCAATTCGGGGCATCTGGAACAATCAAATGGTACGAGTGCCGGGATTTGAACCCGGGTTCAGGCGTTGGCAACGCCCGGTGATAACCACTACACTACACTCGTGTGGAATTTGGGAAACAAGAATTGCTTTTCTAAGCGTCGGTTTATCTCAGTCCAGCGCTATGAGCCGCTGCTTGATTTGCTCGAGAGTTTTTCTGTAGAAAGACTCGCCCCGACCCACCGGGTCCTCAAGCCCCCAATCGTCGTCCATCGGCAGGGCCGGACACTCAACACCGCAGCCCATGCTGATTATCCGGTCGAAACCCGTGGTGTCGATATCATCAACCGATTTAGGATACTGTCCGCTCATTTCTATGTCAATCTCTTCGGTCGCCTTGATTGCATCCTGGGCCACTGCAGAACCGGGATTCGTTCCCGCAGATTGGGCCTCGTGGCCCATGTGCTTGGCTGCGGCCTCGGCCATCTGGCTGCGACAAGTGTTGCCGACACAGACGAACAGCAGTCTCATGGCAACGCAGTGCTGACCGGGTTTAATGAATTAAACCGAATTTTTCGCATTATGCAGACTGAGTGAGTCTGAACAGGATTCAAGTACGCCTCATGCTGCCAGCGTCACATGGCGGATTCACCAATCAGCCATCACTCTGGAGGCTCGGTCGAGCAGGTTGTCGAAGACGATACCTCTTCCGAGCAGAAAGCTCAGATGGAGCAGGCCTACCAGCAGATGCAGCGCAAGCTGCGAATAACCAAACTGGATGAGGGCATCAAGCACAAGGTGATGGTATTGTCGGGCAAGGGAGGAGTGGGCAAGTCCACCGTCGCCACGGGGCTCGCGTTGTGCCTCGCGCGCAGGGGCATGAGCGTCGGTCTGATGGACATCGACATCACCGGCCCGAATGTGCCCAAGATGCTCGGAATAGAGGCAGCAGAGCTGAATGTCGAGGACGGACAGATACATCCAGCACTTGGCCCTCATGGGCTGAAAGTAATCTCGATGGCCTTCCTGCTCGAGGACCCTGACAAGCCGGTCATATGGAGAGGTCCAATCAAGCTCGGAGCCGTTCAACAGTTCATTGGTGACGTGTCTTGGGGCGAGCTTGACGCCCTCATCATCGACTTTCCCCCTGGAACCAGCGACGAGCCGCTTACAGTCAGCCAGAACCTGCCAGGAATTGACGGCATGGTAATCGTCACTACGCCTCAGGAAGTAGCGCTACTCGATAGTCGCAAGTCGATCAACTTCTCCAAGACTCTCTCTGTCCCGGTGCTGGGCGTGGTCGAGAACATGAGTGGTTACACTATCCGAGGCACAGCCGAGCCTAGTACCGAGGTCTCGGTAATGGGACCGGCGGGTGTACCTCTGCAGGCGTTGGCTGATGAGGCAGGTGACTGGTCGCTGACTCTGGATATCTTCAAATCCGGAGGTGGTGCCTCCGCCGCCACAGAACTGGATGTGCCGTTCCTTGGCTCCCTGCCTTTCGATCCTGGAGTAGTCAGAGGGGGTGATGACGGGGTGCATCGGATTATTGCTGAGCCCGATGGCGAAACTGCGATCTCGTTCGACTTGATAGTGGACAACATTCTGGCCACCCTCGAAGAGGGCTCCGGGCCTCAGGTGCGCATTACTTGACGGAGCCTCTCGCTTAGGGGTCGAATTGATGGCGAACTCGCGACCCGAAAAGGATGAGGCATGGCTGCGGGCACTGGCATCTACATCACCTGGGTCACAGGTGCGATAATACTCAGCATAGCGATGATGCCGCTATTCAAGCCGAACTATGCGAAACTCAGCCTTGACGGTTTCATCGACATGTTTAGGCGCTACTGGGCACATATGATTGTGGTCTTCTCGGTCTATCTCTGGAAGGATTTACTGGATGGTATGGACAGGATTCTGATGGCCAACACCCAGGTCGATATGACCCCATACGTGTATGCCGTAGAGGGTGACATCGTGCTGTGGGTCCAGCAGGGACTTCGCAACGCGTTCCTCGACGAAGCCCTCACTCACTTCTACGTCATGGGCTTCATGACCGCCACCTTCGCCTCCTTCCTGTACCCGATATACTTCGATGATAGACACATGGCGGACAGGGTGTCACTGACGATGTTCTGGGTCTATGTCATAGCCATTCCATTCTACCTGTTCTTCAACGTAGGAGTAACCGGGAACCATATCCCGGCTATGCAGACCATAGCTTACGACCTGACTCCAGAGATCAACAACTGGTTCACCCGCATTGATCCGTTCTCGAACGGCATGCCCAGCCTGCACATAGGACTGCCCTTCGCGATCTGGCTGACCATGCAGAGATGGGACGATGACGGTAGGTGGGCGAAGTACCGCGGCTTCCTGATGGCGTTCACAATGCTGACTGCATTTGCCATCATCTACCTTGGAATCCACTGGATAGTCGACATCATCGGCGGCATGGCAGTGGGCATCCTAGCAGTCCAGATGACCTCCAAGACCAATCAGTCACTCTGGAAAGTCGCAGACGAACGTCTGTTCAGCCGTAGGCTGGCACGTGCTATCGCGGATCCGGGCAAGTCGGTTCGAGGTACGATTAGCAGCATCATCTCCGTTTTCAGACCCCTGAAGGAGCCGAACAGGAAGCAGACCGGTGCTATAATCGCGGCACTGCTCCTTTCCACCAGCTTCGTACTGCTATGGGACGCCACACACCAAGATTTCCCTGTAGAAGGGGTGGAGTGGCCGACCTCGGCTGCCGGCTCTGACGGATGGCTGGTCTCGGTAGAGGAAAATCCAGAATCCATGAGCGTCTCGATAAGCGTCTGGAACGTGAGCGACGAGCGCGGTAGCATGATTTCTGGCGAGCCGTGGGGGTCTTCTCCGGCCGTTGTCATCTCGGGCTCCTCGCTGGTGCTTCACGATTCACATAGGCTGGATTTCTATGAGCTTGAATCCAACAGCACTGATTTCTCCCCGAAATTCAGTCGCAACGAGAGCGAAGCATTGCTCGATGTCGCCATCGCCGAGTCCGCGACAGGTCAGCCCCTGCTGGTCATGGTCCACGAGGATTACCTCGAGGTCGTAGATGACGAGCAGGCACCTGCGGAATTGGGAGCCTTTGGGGAGGCTTTCTCTATCGTGGCCGCGTCCGGGCAGCTGGTGGCTTGGGCCGATGTGGCATCGTCCTCACCCACTGTCAACGTGACTTCGATTTCGGGTAGCATATCCATCAGTCTGGCTCTGGATGTGACTGCTTCCGAGGACGAGGACGAGTACTTGGAGGAAATCTCTGGCATAGCGGTGAACTACAGTAACGCGGAGGTCATTGACATCGATATGGATCCGTCGTGGGTCGTCGCAGTAGTCGATGTCGGCCCAGTCAACCGAACTGTTCTGGTGGACATACTGACCGGAGAGCAAACCATGCTCTCCGACCCGATTTGGCAGTCATCATCGCCAAGCGTCGCTCACGGGCGAGTGGCATTCCTCCAGATACCATTCTGGGACCCGTCACTGGACCCCGATGAGGTAGCGACAGCCAGTGACGTCTACCTGCATGACATTGAGGCGAACAGCACTCTAGCGATAACCCATGACGAGGACGTCAATCAGCTGGACCCTCAAGTACTGCTGGAGGATGTAGCCTGGGTCGAAGTTGATTCCGATGGGACGTCTGTTCTCAAAGTGTACTCGGGAGAGACTTTTCAGCCATATTCATCAGTGATATTGCAAGCAGCAATCCTGATGCTGATACCACTGCTGTACCTGTGGGCGTACCAAGCCGCTTCAGAACGCCGAGGCTGAATACTCAGTGAGTCGGAACATCTCATCGAGGCAGAGACTCGCCCTCTCGATGACATCTGCATCGAGTTCGATGACCTGTTCGGGACGAGGGTTTCTGAGTGCCTGCAGAATGTCCTCGAGTTGGGTCGTCTTCATGTGAGGGCACATCACACATGCCCCTATCAAGTTCAGATCGTCATCGGACTCCGCAATCACCCTGTCGGCAGTGCCGCACTCGGTGATTAGCATCAGGTCCTTGTTTCCCTCTGAGACGAGACGTAATGCCTCATTCATCAGCACCTCGCTGCTACCTACGAAATCGCTCTCTTCGATTACATCGGCATCGCACTCGGGATGACTGAGCACCTTCAGATTGATGCCGACCGCAGTAGTGCGCTTCCTCCAGTTGCGAATCTTGTCACCGGTAAATGCAGCGTGCACCTCGCACTCCCCATCGAACACGATGATTTCCTTCTTGCCTGCCAAGTGATTCTGTAGGTGCTTACCCATGAAGCGGTCCGGGACAAAGATCAGACTATCTCCAGGAAGTATCTCACAGATTCTCATGTAATTGCTACTGGTTACACAGACGTCGCACTCTGCCTTGACCTCAGCGCTGGTGTTGATGTAGCATACCACGGGTGCTCCGGGGTGCATCTCCCTGAGGTCACGTATGTCCTGAGCAGTGATTCCATCGCTGAGAGAACAGCCGGCCTGGGGGGACGGGTGGAGCACTAGCTTATGCGGGCTGACTATCTTGGCGGTCTCGGCCATGAAACGTACGCTGGAGAACAGGATGGTCTGTTGGGGGGCGTCCCGGGCATCCTTCGAGAGCGCGTAGCTGTCTGCCACCGAGTCGGCTACGCCATAAGTGATGTCTGGAGTCTGGTAGGAGTGGGCAATCAGGAAGACGTCTTTCTCCCGCTTCAGATCGTTAATCTCCAGAGTGAGTGGTGCAATCGCTCTGCAGGTGTCCAAACTCCACCTCACGGGCTGTTTGATGGCACTTTGCAAGCGCCTTGCCTCCATCTCAATCTCAAATTCTGAGTAAGAACCTGGAATCAGGCTGCCACGCGGCATCGGAGCGGACGGAAGCTCGATTGTCATGTCTCCCGAGCCTTCGTTATGTGCAACCGCTTTCAAGGCATCTCACCTCGGAGTTGCATGGCCACCGCCGCTATACCAATGTGGGCACCTTCCGAGGTGCTTCACGAGGGTGCGGAAGCCACAGTCACGGCTGGTACTTGGATAGGCAAGCCAGCGGTCCTGAAAATGCGCAGACCTCGCGGCTACAGGCACCCTGATCTAGACCGAAGACTTACCCGTCAGCGCCTATCAGTAGAGTCCCGGGTTCTTGGCAGACTACACCTCATGGGCTTCCCTTCCCCCTCACTGTACGATCTAGACGTCGAGGAAGGCTGGATGCTGCTCTCCCGTATAGACGGCAGACCCCTATGCGATGCGCTCAGGGACGGTTCGGCGGGCCTCGCCGTGGTAAAGTCGGCCGGGGCGCTAATCAGGAGACTGCATGAGGCGGGTTTCTCCCACGGAGACATGACCACCCACAACATACTCGTTGACGCCTCGGGCCGTCTGAGTTTGATTGATTTCGGTCTCTCTAGGATCTCGCCCGAACTCGAGCATATGGGACTTGACCTGCAGGTCCTCAACGAGTGCCTGACGGCTAGTCATTCCGAGTTCGAGGGCGCGGTGGAAGCGATGGTCGAGGGCTACCTCGGAGACGGAGGGGGCGAATTTAGGGCCAGAGATGTCGTCTCTAGGTTCGACGCTATCAGGGGAAGAGTCAGATATCACGGATAGGCGATGTGATGAAGATACTGTTCGCGACCAGCAATCCCAACAAGGTAGAGGAGGCATCCGCAGTACTGGGCCAATCCGGCCACCGCGTCGAACAACTGCTGGTCGGTGGTGTGCCACCTGACTTCGAGGAGCCGAAGGAACTCGGGCTGGAAGCGGTGGCCGTAGCCAAGATTGAGCAGGCGCTCGGGCTCATACGTGGCACCGAGTTTGAGGGATCTGCGGTCATGGTCGAGGATTCTGGAATATTTCTCGATGCCTTCGATGACTGGCCAGGAGCTGAATCCTCGGACGTCGAGAGAGAGATTGGCCTGAAGGGTGTCCTCAGGATGCTGGCCGACGGTCGGCAGAGGGGCGCTGAGTACAGGGCCGTCGCCATAGTTTCTGATGGAGCCGGGACGTGGGACGGTACAGGCGTGTGCAGAGGCAGAATCTCCGAGACAGTGAGGGGCAACCAGGGTTTCGGCTACGACCCTATCTTCATCCCTGATGAGGGTGATGGGCGCACCTTCGGAGAGTGGAGAGAGGGCAAAAACAGTGAAATCACACACAGAGCGAGGGCGATGAACCGTCTCGCAGAGCTCCTCAACTCCCCGTCAAGGTGAAGGCAGAGCGCTCTCCGTGACAGGCTGATAGGTATGGTCTCACTCACTCGTATGGTCCTCTGGGCGGCAGTTTTGCTAGGTATTCCGCTGTTTCTAGTCCTACAGGGCGAGGCGAGCGAGATTACCAGGGTTGCGGGCGGTACGATACTACTCGCTCTAGTCTCGATACTGATGTTCTCAGGCCGCTCGCCTGTGTCCAAGCCGCCTAAGGTCAAGACTGTGGTCGTAGAGGAGCCGAAGGTAGAAATCGACCTGCCTGAGCCGGTGCTTGAACTTGAGGGGGCGAGCGAGCGTCGCGAAGGAAAAATCAAGCGGAGCAGGTGGAAAGTGGTGCAGCCCGTCCCCGAGGTTCTGCCGCCACCTTTGCCTATGCCGCCGCCGGTCTCGACGGCTGAGGATGGGGGGGCACCGGTAATCCCTATGCCTCCCGTCCCAGGTGATGGTAACGTGGTAGCATCGAGATACGTGGCCGAATCGGACCCGCAGTCCGGAGAAGAGGCGGAAGTCGAGGCGTACGTCAGTGACAGGAGGGTCAAGCGAGCTGAGATACGCTCCCAACTGGTTAGGAAGCGCCGGATGGACCTAGCAGAGAGGAGAGCATCCAAGGCGAGGGCATGGTCGGCTGTTGAGGATGGCGAGGATCTCTCTGCTCTACTGAAAGACCCAAATCACGGACTGACTGTGCTCGAGGAACCTGAAGAAGCAGATCCCAGTAAGCCACAGGGCGTTTCATACATACGAATCGACGATGAGCGGATTCTGAAGGTTAGATCTCCTTTGGAAATGCCAGTAAAGAAGACATCCATACAGGCCTCTTCAGAGGTCTCCGAGATGCCGTTGCCCCCTCTGGATAACATGCCCCCTCCTCCTGGAATGCCTCCTATGCCTCCTCCTCCTGGAATGCCTCCTATGCCTCCCCCAGTCACCCGCGAAGAGAATTAGCTGGGTAACTGAAAATTGAAGCGCGGGGGGACTGTGGACGTCGCATGAGCGGGGTGCTTCTTACTGATGACATCGCTGTCGAGGGATGCAGTCCCTCAGATGGAGTCATAGCCGTCTGGACATTAAACCGGCCCGAGAAACTCAATGCTCTGAACCGAGACTCGCACTTGGCAATCAAGGAGCAGTGCGTTCGGGTCGAGTCGGACGACGCAGTCAGGGCCGTGGTCATCCGAGGCGCGGCCCCGCCGACGCCGGAGGAGGGAAAGCGGCCCAAACCGGCAGCCTTCGCTGCGGGTGCAGATATCTCCGAGTTTGTGGGTAAGAACTCCGACGATGTACGTGAGTTCTTCGCGAACAATGCTTGGGAGGCAGTCTGGGGCCTTTCCAAGCCGACCATCGCCATGGTAGATGGTTTCGCACTAGGTGGTGGGACCGAGCTCGCGCTGGCCTGCGACCTGAGAGTCGCCTCTACTCGAGCTAAGTTCGGACAGCCCGAGATTAACCTTGGACTGATACCGGGAGGCGGTGGAACCCAGCGCCTGTGCAGGCTGCTGGGCTACGGCAAGGCGATGGAGATGACTCTGACCGGGGAGATGGTCGGAGCAGAAGAGGCCCTGAGCATTGGTTTGGTCAACAAAGTGGTCGAGCCCGAGGATCTCGAAGGAGCGGCGCTTGCACTTGCGGAGAGCATAGCTAGGAAATCACCCTACACCGTCAGGGTCGCGAAGCGCGCTGTTCGTGCTGCTCTAGACCTACCGTTCACAGAGGGAATCCTAACCGAGCGCTCCGAGTTTGTGGCTCTGTTCGACACCGAGGACAAAGAAATCGGGGTATCGGCCTTCCTTGAGCGCGAGGACGCAAAATGGGTCGGCAGATAGCCTAAGGCCAGCAAGCGTCATGTCCGAAGAACTCTCACCGCAGTTCATGACGGGGCGCGTGTTGGTGCTGTGTGGTCCACCGGGTTCGGGCAAGGGCGTGGTGGCACGAAAGGCCTCCGAGCGCGGGATGAGAGTCCTCTCACTGGGCGACATTGTGCGCGCTGAGACGACCTCGAAGGGTTTGCCGGAGACTCCCGAGAACGTGGGCAAGACTGCTCTCTCGATGCGAGAGGAGCATGGTGAGGAAATTGTTGTTGACAGGCTGATTCCTAATCTGATGAGTGCCTTGGAGGGGTCAGATGTTCTCATCGATGGGATGCGCCAGCCCGAGGAGATGGTTCGGCTTAGGGAGCATGTCACCGATGTCACGGTGGTCGCGATGTCGGCGGCACCTCAATCGAGATTGGAATGGCTCGAGGGGCGTGGGCGAGGAGAGGACGGCAGTGGAGAGGAGTTCGCCGAACGCGAGGAGCGTGAGTGGGGGTGGGGGCTTGAGATGCTGATGGAGCAGGCTCACGCGATTATTCTCAACGAGGGCTCTCTCGAGGAGCTCGAGGAGAGGTCCGACATGATTCTCGAAACGCTGGGATTCTAATTCTCGAACGAATCACCTATCTGTCCAATCGGGTCACCGATGCTAGCATCAAAAACGAACCATCCGGATTCGTCGGCCTTTGCCAGCATCTCCTCCTGAATCGTCCTGATGCGATCGAGATTGTCCAGATAGTGGTCCAGTCCTCGGTCGTTGTGCTTCTCTCTCGTCCTGATGAACTGGCGGTGGGCGTCTTCATCCCCCACATGCAGTAGTACTCCACTGGCGACCCCACCAGATTCTCTCCAACCTTCGAGAATACCACTGCCTGGGATGATATGAACGCCTTCTAGGATTAGGTCAGAGCGTTTCGAGGCCGCTCTGCTCACAATCGCCTGAATCGCCTCGGAGAGAACTGCCACGGTCGCGTGCCAGTCTTCGACGGCCCCGTTTCCCGCTGACTCAAAAGAAGAACGGTGCAAAGCAGGCACCTGCTCGGCATCGAACTGAGTCCTAAGGGCCTCCCGGATGGTGTCGGTAGAGGCGCTCTTGGAGAATCCCAGAGAAGATGCTGCTCTGGCGGAGATGGTCGACTTACCTACACCGCTACTGCCGGCGATGATTAGTAGACGAGGTCTGCTCATATCGGCCCTCAGCGTTGGATTGCCTTGATCTCGAGGTACTCTTCGAGTCCGTGGACTCCAAGCTCGCGTCCGTTCCCAGAGAGCTTGTAACCGCCAAATGGCGCTGAGACGTTGAACGCACCTCCATTGATGCTCACCTGCCCGGTACGCATCTGACGGGCGACCCGCATGGCTCGTTCATCATCGCCAGACCATACACCTCCGGAGAGTCCGTACTCGGAATCGTTGGCCAGTGCAACTGCCTCGTCCTCGGTCGAGTAGGTGGTGATAGAGAGGACGGGGCCGAATATTTCCTCTCGGAATACCGTCATCTCAGGAGTCACGTCAGCGAACACGGTGGGTCTGACGAAGCAGCCTGAATCCAGTCCCTCAGGCATGCCCGAACCCCCAGCAACCAGAGTAGCACCTTCCTCGATTCCACTGGCGATGTACGAAGCCACGCTCTGTTGCTGCCGCTTTGACACCATAGGGCCGCAGCGCATCGATTCGTCGAGTGGGTCGCCAACGGTGTACTTGACCATCTTGGAGGAAATAATCTCAATCACCTCATCACGTTTGGACTCGGGGACGAGTAGTCTAGTCAGCGCTGAGCACTCCTGTCCGGAGTTGTTGAAGCAGGAGTAGATTGCTGAGCCGGATGCCCTAGCGATGTCGGCGTCATCGAGGATGATGTTTGCGCTCTTGCCGCCGAGCTCGAGTGTGACCCTCTTGACACCGGGAGAGGCCAGCTCGCTGACCCTTACCCCTGCGCTGGTGGAGCCGGTGAAGCTGACCATGTCGACATCGGGGTGGCTGCTCAGGACCTCTCCGATTTCCCTGCCATGCCCTGATACCAGATTGAACACCCCAGGAGGCAGTCCGATTTCGTGGATTATGTCTGCGAGTGCAAAGGCGTTCAATGGCGCCTCTTTGGACGGCTTGATCACCATTGTGCATCCGGCAGCGATTGCAGGCGCCACCTTACCGATAATCTGGTGCAGAGGGAAGTTCCAGGGCGTAATCATCGCTACCACGCCGATGGGCTCCTTGACCACGAGTGAGTTGCGAATCTCCTTCTCCCACTCGAAGCCATCGAGAATCTTCGCGTACGAGCGTGAGACCACCTTCGGAGTCCCCACCATAGCCATCCTGCAGTAATTGATGGGGGTGCCGACCTCGGCCGTAATCAATTGAGACAGTTTCTCAGTCTGCTCCTTTATGGCCGCGGACAGTCTGTTCAGGAACTCCGCTCGCTCTCCTACTGGGGTCTGTGACCAGGAGGGGAAAGCAGAGTGCGCTGCGGCCACCGCGGCATCTACATCGGCGGCGGAACCGACCGGTACCGAACCAATCAACTCCTCATTGGCGGGATTGATCACTTCAATCGTGCCTTCGCCGAAAGGTTCGACCCACTGGCCGCCGATGTACAACTCCTCGCGCATGTGCACACCTACTCGACTGCGCGGCGTCTTATGAGATTCATGTAATTCAATAACTGACATGTCTTCTGGGATATGTGGTTGAACGTCTCATCGTTATGCGTCACGCCGAGAGTAGTAGTGACTACCGCGGCCTAGCTGATCACGACAGGCCCCTGAATGCTCGAGGTCAGAAAGATGCTTGCCTCGTAGGTGATGCTCTGGCCGAGCGCGGATGGTTGCCGCAACTGGTGCTGGTGAGCAGTTCCACACGCACTTTGGAGACTCTGGAGAGAATGGCTCAGCACATGGAAGGTGCGAGAATAGAGGTAAGGCCTGAGATCTATCATGCTGGAATAAGCACGCTGCTGACTCAGTTAGAAGGAATGATGGGGGAAGGAACAACGATGATCCTTGGGCACAATCCCGGCTCGGAGGTGCTAATCAACCACTTGACTGAGGAGTGGCACGCAATGCCTCCAGCGACGGCTGCGTTGCTCGTCAAATCCGAGGGAAACTGGTCATTCGAAGGCATCATCCGCCCTAGGGAACTGGACTAGATGGCTCGGGCAGGGTAGTAACTGCTCCGATTCTCACCATTCGGTATCTGATTTTCGCACGGATATCGCTATGGCGGTGATTCCGACAATCAGCAACAATCCAAGAGTAACGAAGACGAGGGTCGTCGAGTTATCGCTGAACCAGCTGCCCCCTCCTCCGCCCGAGCCAAGTTTCTCGAGTTCGAGGGTATGGCCCTGTTCAACGGTCGGTGTAGTGGACAGGTAAGTGTCTGTAGCTCGAATCTGAATTGAGATGTTGCCCTCAGGAAGGCTCGTCCTGACATCAAACTGCAAAGTGTAGACACCGTCGCCTGCGACTCTGTCTCCATTCGTTCCGTCGTCGACCATGAGCAACCAGACGTCAGAGCTGCCGATTGGCGCCAGCCTGCCTATCTTGGCCTGCGCGGAAGAAATACCGTCAGGGTCGTCGATGGTCGCTTCAAGTGTGTGAAGAAGAGCATCGCCGCTGTACGGAACGTGAATCGTCTCAGCCGCCTCTCCAGACCTAAGCACGTTGACTGAGCTGACTGAGGGTGCCTCGTTCTCGATAGTCAGCATCGGTGCATCCACAGGGAAGCCATTCAGATGAGTGTGAACTGCCATCACGGTCTCGCCGTCACCGTCCGTAATTCTGACTGGTATGGAACGCTCACCGGGAGAGATCCCGTCCGGCACCACGAACTGCCCCCCCCATATCCCATCAGACTCTGAGAGTACACTGAGTGCGCCGCCTGCGCTCAACAGGTCGATGCCGACTGAATCGATGCCGTGCCCATCCAATGCGGTGACGCTGACGTCAACTGTATCACCGCGCTTGGCAGTATCGGGCGTGAAGACCAGTGAAATCATCCTCGGTGCGGCGTTGGTTATCTCGATTGATGCCTGCTCCTCAACTGAGACCCAGAAGTCATCGATTACCACTGATGCATCCATCATTCCGTGATCGAGGCCGTCGTAGGTGATTAGCGCGGTCCAGATGTCATCGTGGATGGTGTGGTCGCCCTGCAGGCCTGAGTCGGAGAGCTCGACCACGCCCAGGCCCAACTCCGACAGGTCGATGGAGACTTCCGTTACATCTGTGTCGAAGTCGTAGACTAGGACCTCTAGGTGGGCTGAGTCGCCCTCAGTCAGCAACCTGCCCTCTCGGAAGCCGACTGAGACCAACGAAGGAGGGGTGTTCTCTTCCTCAGATACCACTGAAGGTGACAGTACCCTGTCAACGAGCTGGTGCTCGACGAAGGCGATGCTATCACCCGAGCCGTTCTCACCAATTTCGATCTCCACCCACCGGTGGACCTCGTTGAGCAGGCCTGCGAGGGGGCCCTCGTTGACGATGCTGCCTGAGGCGTGGCTATTCTCGCCGTAGTCCCCGAGCCACTCGGCGACCTCGACTGTGTGACCGTCCATCTCGTCCTCAACGATGGCTGTCACCTCGATGCTCAGTATCATCGCGTCGTTGCCGGTCAATGAGAAGCGGTCCCCGGCAACGACAATCTCGGGAGCGGCGCCGGTCTCTCTGGATATGTGGTTCTCGAACATGACCCCAGCCTCTGGGGCCTCGGCCTGAATAATGATGGGGGAGACCTCCGGGTACTCGTTGGTCACACTGCCGTTGTCCTCGACATACTGGTAGCGGATGGTGCGGTTGTCCCAGTCGGTCTGCGGGACAATGAACTCGTAGGTCAGGTTGTGTTCGGCCTCCCACTCCTCGGTGATTGGGCCGATAGGTGTGGCAGATACATTGAACCAGAACTCGTTCTCGATTTTGTCGGCCTCAAACATCATCCCAGTAGCATTCTCCTGTGAGCCGGAGTCGACTATCCTCCTGATGAAGCCGAAGCTTCCCTCAGCATCACCATCGTAGGTGCCGTCGACTCGGATCGTCTCCGCTACGGTCTCGCCGCCCTGGGCCTCAAAGTGAATGACCGGAATGGTACCATTGACCTCGACCTCGAGGAACTCGTCCTCGATGACGAAACCAAAATCCCCTCCTCCGAGAATCAGGAAGTGCTGCTGCTCCCTCGTGCCGTCTTCCCAGCGCTCGAGTATCCTGAATTCGTCGAGGTCGAAGGAGAAGTGATCTCTGTCCGCTCCATTGAGGCGCAGAGTGGCATTGGCCTCGATCTGCAGGTGCTGTAGGCGTCTGCGGTCGTCCTCGTCCCAAGTTTCGTAGTAGAACGATGACAGTTGACCGAATCCTCCACCGCTGCTATTGTTATCACCGCCGCCGAAGGATAGCCATCCTGTGCCATCAATGAGGAAGCGCTCGGTGAGTTTGCCCTCGTCCCATGAACGCAGGACGTAAACGTCGTTGACCTGGACATCGACTGAGAAGCCGCTGCTCTCGCCGTCCTCACCCTCCTCAGTGGTGTTGAGGAAGAGTGAGCCGTTTCCGCTCATCTCGAAGTCCTGACGGACCAGTTCGACGCCGTCGTAGGTCTCGTTCAGCCAGATTCGGTCGAGATTAAGTTCTAGTTCGAGGCCCTCGGTGCCGTTCATCGAATCCAGAGTCAGGGTCCCGTTGCCCAGTTCGTTAGACTCAAGGATGTTCCCTGTCCTCTTCTGCCAACCTCGGCCCTCGAAATCAATTCCATTACTCTGCTCAGCACCCTCCATTGACCAAGTCGTCTCTCGGGTTATCTCGTGATTGGCCATGGGCTGGTTCCAGTTAGTGATGGCGAGGCTTCTCGAGCAGGACGCCTCACCGGTGATGACAGAGATCGATATCGAGTCACCGAACTCGGGCTCGGTAGAGAGAATGATGTCGACCTCGCCGCCAGCGCTCAGCACCGAGGTGTTGGATGTGTCAGCTATCTGCTCGCCGTCCCTGTGATGATGGACCTCGACGCTGAGGGCACTCGGCGCGCTGCCGTTGGTGAACGGCGGTTCGAAGACTACGAGGTAGCGGTGCAGGACGTCGTAGGTCATGTTCCATCCGCCGTCCCAATGACTCTCGGCGTCCCAATCGACCAGTACCGTGCAGCTCGTCGTCTCGTCGCCCTCTCCGACTGCCATCGCGGCGGGACCGCTGAGCAGTAGGATGGTCAAAACAGCAAGGGCCGCTCTCACGCGAGGCACGGAACGTGCCTCGACCCTCAGGATATGAACCAATTCCCGTCCTGTTGCTCAGAACAGGGGCTCTTCGTAGTCGTCGTCCTCTCCAGAGCGCTCGCGCCACAGCGACACTGGGACGTCTTCGTAGATGCCGGCGTATGGGTCCTCATCCTCGCCGGAGTTCTTATCCTCCAGAGACAGGAGAGCCAGTTCCTCAGCATTGGACTTGAACTTCCAATAGTGGATTCTCCACTCCCTGCCGTCCCACAGGGTTGTCTCCTCTGACTCGGTGGTCAGTAGGTCGTAGTCCTGCAACTGGTAGAACAGGTTGCGATCGGTTGGCTCGAGGGCGTTGTCGATGATGCGGTTCGAGAAGCCGAAGAAGCCGAGCGCGTGTTCAGCGATTGACTCAGCCACGACGGTTTCCATGTCGATGTCGACCTTGTGGCGGATGGCCTGTGTGAGTTGTGCTAGCGTCAGACCCATCGCATACGACTCCGGTGGCCTAATATGGAAGGCCGCGCTATTTCAACAGTCCTTCGCTCAGCCTCGTTTTTCGCCATTCTGACCTCCGAAGCGGTTAATCTCCTCGCTACTTTCGCAGTGTCGTGGAAGGCCCCAGTAGACTGAGGTTCCTAGGGCTGGAGGAGTCTGACTCAGGCCCCTGGGACGTGGTTATTCTGCCGGTACCGTTTGAGATGACGGCGAGCTGGGGCGAGGGCACCGAAAAGGGACCTGCTGCTTGCATCGAAGCAAGTTCCCAAGTCGAGCTCTACGACCCCCTGCTACCTGATGACCTGCCGTGTGGTCTGGACATCCACACCGCTGAGGCTTGGGGCTCTGAAGCTGGTACACTGCTCGAGCAGCTGGATTCGATTCGTGACTACGCTGCCAAGTGGGTTGACGGATCTCAGTTCCCAGTCTTCCTCGGTGGTGAGCACGGCATCCTGCCACCGTTGATGCAAGCGGTCGCCGGACATCCCGAAATAGGAGGCGACCTAGGTCATTTGACACTGGTGCAGATCGATGCACACGCCGACCTGCGAGACGAACTGGGAGGAGAGCGGTTTTCGCACGGCACCGCCGTGCGCCGGGCTCTCGATACAGGCGTGGGCAGAGTGGTCCAGATTGGTACGAGAGTGCTGTCCCGCGAGGAGGCTGCTTTCGCCGAGTCCGACGAGCGGGTGGAGACTTGGTTCGCTCGCGACTTCATGGGAGTGTGCGACGGGCGGGCCGGATGGGCCGCCCTTATGGATAGGATTGACAGCATAGAGGGTCCTGTCTGGCTGACCTTTGATGTCGATGGTCTAGACGGGTCGCTTGTCCCGGACACCGGCACCCCGGTCCCCGGAGGTCTGAGTCACTGGGGTGCGGTTGAAATCATCGAGCGCCTCTTCGCGAGTGGTGCGGAGGTCATAGGAGCGGACGTGAACGAGATTGTGCCCGGAGAAGATCGTTTGACACAATTCAACGCAGCACTCATCGCCACCAAGATCATGGCCGCTCACATCGCAAGCCGTGGTTAGTAGTCAATAGGCTCACAGAAAGTGACAATGATTGTAGATGAAGACCCTCTCAGCGGCGCATGCGCCGCTGGGCAGCAATCGTTCTCGCATCCCTGATGCTCACTGTACCAGTTGCGCCGGCTGCATCAGCACAGATTGGTCAGCCGGACATCGTTCAGGAGCACTGGTACCACTCCTATGCAACACTGACCTTAGATGTCAACGCATGGGCCGATGACTATCCAGAAATCATCAATTTGTCCGTCGTGGGACAAACGGAAATGGGCAGAAACCTCTGGATGCTGCAAATCACTGACGAATCTTGTTGGCGGTTGGGGCCGTTTGAGGACATGCCTGGGTGTGAACACTACTACCATGGAGGAGATGGCGTGGGAGATAGGACATTGCTACTACGCAAAGAAGTGGTGTACATCGATGGTGGCCACCATGGCAATGAGCATCTGGGAACGGAGCTCGCCTTCCTGGTCGCCGAGTACTACATCGAGGGCTGGGCAAATGGGGATCAAGAGATAATCGATTCATTGGCGACCACTGAGTTGCACATCCTGATTATGCTCAATGCAGACGGTAATGACTTCGACACAAGATGGAATGTTAACCAAGTGGACCTGAATAGAAACTACGACCACTACTGGAACACATGCCCTACGACTCAGCCCGGAAGTTCTGCATTCAGTGAATCGGAGACTCATGCAAATTCGATTTACATGAATGAAGTCGTCCCTCATGCTGACCTGTATATCACCATGCACACAGGAGTTTGGATTATGCTCTATCCTTGGGGCAAGTGGCCGGATCAGCCCTCAGACTGGGAATTGTTCCATTTCATCAGAGATGATGTGCATGCCAACATATCCGACATCCCGATTCGGAATGCGAACCAAGGCCTCTACCCGAACTGTGGGACCAGCCGCGATTACGGCTA
The DNA here is from genome assembly GCA_014240285.1 of Methanobacteriota archaeon. Lineage (GTDB taxonomy): Archaea > Thermoplasmatota > Poseidoniia > Poseidoniales > Thalassarchaeaceae > Thalassarchaeum. The sequence continues at coordinate 2,709 of JAAZXI010000011.1, read as the reverse complement.
CGGGGTGATGGGGTACCCCACATTCACCTTCGAGACCGATGATGAGCAATTCCTGCTGGGGACAGTAGAGGCCCTCTCGGACAGATTGGGCGAGGAGCTCGATGTGATGAGATATCTGATTCAGAATGTCTGGTACTGGAGGGCTCGTCTTGTTGTCGATTCCCTAGTGGTGGAAGATGGGAAAGTGCATCTGAGCGTTTCTAACCTAGGACACGCGAGCACGTCAAATACCACACTGCTATACTTCGAGGACGAGGATTCGACAGAGTTTTGGATCCCTGGGTCGAATGAACCAACCGAATCGACTGGGGAGATTAAGGGGAATATGCCTCAGATTCATTTTGATTCCGACTTCAACCTCTCCGCCCCGGGGTACGGCTTCGCAGTCAATGCCACGAATAGCACCGTCACAACGCTCGATTTTTCAGGCGCTCCGATTTCCAGCGAAGGGTATTGGATCCTGTACTACCAGAAGAGAGTGATAGATTCCTCGATGTGGGTGGGAGAATTGGTCAACGAGAGCGTCGTGGAGAGTAAGGAAGGGGTACTACAGAGCCTTCTTCCGGCCCCTTCGATGCTACTTGTTTTCGTCGCCTTCGCTCTAGCGGCGATAAACAGCCGAAATCGCAAGTTTGGGTAATAATTTGACATTATATTGTTGGAAATAGGCTCAAAACTTCATCTTTTGAAGGCAATTCTTTGTATATCACTACCTAATCGGGGGCTTCGGCGATATTCATGGAATGGAACAACAGCGAATTCGGAGAAGCTAGAAAACAACTGCTACTACCTCTCTTCGAGGGCATCGGGAAGGCTCCTAACAACGCCCTGTCGGGGCTGAGTCGGAGTCAGCGAAGTCTAGTTCGGGAGGCGATAGCATCGGAAGACTTTGAGGGCAAAAAGGGCCAGAGGATGGCTGTCTGGACTCCCGGGTGCAGGGTGCTGTTGGTAGGCCTGGGCAAGAAGGACGGGTTCGGGCACAGGAAGGCCCGGAATATCGGTGCCCGCGTCATAGCCGCTCTCTCCAAGAAGAACGGGCTAGAACTGACTGTCCGCTTCACCTCGGGCTGGTCAAGCGAGCGCATGCTCGACTTCGCTGAGGGCATGATGCTGCGCGACTACGAGTTCCTTGAGCACCAAGGAATCGATGACGAGCACATCACCGAGCCGTGGTCGGCTGACTTCCAAGCCAGCGCCCGCCATCAGGATGCACTCGCAGCCGGGCTCTCCAGAATCCACTCGGTTGTCGGCGGGGTCCACCTAGCTCGCGACCTCGGCAACGAGCCTGCAAACGTGCTGTACCCGATGGAGTACGCCCGCAGGGCTGTCGAGTGGGCAGATGGAAAGGACAACGTAATCGTGGAGGTCTATGACTGGGACAAGTTGCAAGAGCTCGGCATGGGTGGTCTGATTAACGTAGGCAAGGGCAGCGACAGGAAGCCCTGCATGGTGCTTTTCACGCTCAACCCCGACGCCGACGAGGGCATGCAGAGGCCTTGCATTGTCGGCAAGGGAATCACCTTCGACACCGGCGGCATCTCGATCAAGCCATCAAGCGGAATGTGGGACATGAAGTACGACATGTGCGGTGCCGCCACCGTCTTCGGCCTCATGGAGGCCTTGCATTCAACCGGTTATGAGCGCCGTGTGAACGGAGTCACCTGCCTAGCTGAGAACATGCCCGGGTCGGGAGCATATCGCCCCGGTGATGTGTTCGAGACATACTCAGGGAAGACCATTGAGGTGTTCAGCACCGACGCCGAGGGACGCAACGTACTCGCGGACGGGCTGTGGAAGGCGGGCGAGTTCGACCCCGAATACATCGTCGACCTCGCGACACTGACAGGTGCCATCGTGGTCGCGCTGGGCAACCAGATCACCGGCATGTGGGCCAACGACGAGAGCATCGGCAAGCGGATCACGAAGGCGGCTAATAGGTCGGGCGAGTCAGTCTGGAGAATGCCTCTGAACGCCCAGTTCAGGAAGTATATGACTGACTCGGCATTCGCCGACATCCGCAACGGCTCGATCGGTGGTAGCGCCGGCTCGTCCAACAGCGCGGCCTCGTTCCTCGAGTTCTTCGTGCCGCACCGCGGTTACGACGAAGACGCCGACAAGATACCATGGGTGCACCTCGACATCGCCGGGACCGCTTGGGGGCCGGGCTCGAAGGCCCGCTCCGAGGGCGCTAATCCATTGTTCGAGTTCGGTGTTTCAGGAGTCCATGTAAGGACCCTGCACCAGCTCATCACCGATGGCTGATCACTCGTCTTCGTCAGAGTCCACAACCTCGAAGTCGGCCTCAACGATGTCCTCGTCGCCTTCTTCGGCCTGCTGCTCGGACATCTCAGCGGCGGCAGCCTCGTACAGCTTGGTCGAGATGCCGTGCATCTCCTGCTCGACTTCGCTAATCTTGGCCTGAACAGCAGCCTCATCGAGGTCCTCGACTTCGATGGTGGTCTCGCCGTCCTCCTTGGTGATTAGTGCCCTCAACTCGTCAAGTTTGGAGTGAACTTGATCGGTATCGAGGTCGCTGACCTTCTCGGCGGCGTCCTCGAGCATCCGCTTGGTCTGGTAGAGGATGCTGTCAGCCGAGTTGATGAGTTCGATGCCAGCCCTTCGCAGTTTGTCCTCCTTGGCGAATGTCTCCGCATAGGCGACCTTCTGCTTGATCTCATCTTCTGAAAGCGAGGTTTGACTCTCGATCTT
>JAAZXI010000010.1 GCA_014240285.1 Methanobacteriota archaeon | reverse complement strand
ATTCGTAACCGAAGTCTTCGCTACCTGCCTCAGTGGCCTCAACGAAGGTCACAATATCGACCCTGTCGGGGTTCATCACCAGCACCAGATCACCGGGGTCGATGGCTCCAAGGGAGCCTTCATCCTCGTGCATCATAGATTTGGATTCAACAACCACCATCGGAGGGAACAAGCCGGTCGCGACCCACATCGATCCGAGCAGCAGGGCCACTAGACCGAGCGCCAGCGTGGCTTCCCTGGCTATTCCTGAGGACATCTCACTCCTCCTCGTCGCCCGGTCCGGTGCGTGGACGGGTGGAGAGCAACAAGCCTACGAACAGGGCGATGAAAAGCAGGCTGATGATGTCATAGTGAGGAGATGGTTCGTAGACCCTAGATAAATCGTAAATCGATGCAGTCAGGTCGAGCGTGTGGTCGCGCTCGCCGCTGGAACTCGTGAACAGCCCCCACAGAGTATTGGAAGTGAGTAGTAGAGTCGTTATGACCGAACCAGCAATCAAACCCCGGTTGACAGACTGTTGCCTGAGGGCATGCAACCCGGGCAGGGTGCCGGCGAGGACGGAGTCGTTGGTGCCCCACCATGACCGCTCCGAGGGGAATTGGATTTCGATTTCGTCTCCCCCTATGGAGGCAGTAGACATGATTGGACTCACAGGATCGACTCTGTACCTCTTGCCAATGTTGACGTTATGCACCTTGTAAAGACCCATTAAACGTGCTTGGTATGACTTTCCGAGCATGTCCGCAGCATCTTCAGCCTCCTTGTGACGACGAAGAATCTCTGGGCGTGAATCAAGGAGCAGGATGTCCTCTAGGGTATTTCGCTGCCCCCAGTATACGTGGAACTCCGGTGCGGCGAAGAACGCCCCTACCAACCCACCGACAAAGGCCAGCCAGCTCCACGGAACTAGGTGCTCGACTTCCGGGTCGCTATAGCCGTCCAGAACGAACAGGAAGACGAATCCCCAGACAAGGCCGGCGGTGGAGATAATCGTCGAGTAGACTATAATCTGGAAGTGGCGGTCGCTCTGACTTCTCCACCAACGGCCGAACGGCCCCAGTCTGGCAGTGCCTCGACGCGCCATCTCCCTCGGCGTGGGGTCATGCTCTCACGATTAGTGCCTTCCGACAAGGCGTTTACTCCGGGAAGTGCTCTGCGGAGAGCTCCGGGGCATGAAATCCGATTGTTTCATGAGTGTAGTGCGCCGCTTAGATGCTATGCGGGCTCTCTGGATGGCGCTGCTGTTGGTCAGCAGCCTGTTTACTCCTGGTTGTGCGGCTCCTTCGATACCGGACCTCGATGGAGACGGAATCGCAGACGTGGACGATACCGACGACGACGGTGACGGATGGAATGATTCGGTCGAGGAGGAATGCTTGACAGACCCGCTCGACGAGATGTCAGTACCCAGTGACGTCGATGACGACGGTGAATGTGACGAGATGGATGATGACGTCGATGGAGATGGCCTGCCCAACGAATGGGAGGAGGAGAGGGGGTTGGACCCAATGGATGCCGAGGACACGTTGGTTTGCCATGGAATGTCAGAGTACTGCCTTAGATCGTACGACAATTTCACCTTCTCGGAGACTCACAATGGATACTCGACAGTGGAGGACGGGATTTTAATCGGAGTCAATCACAAGACTGGTCTACTGGCACAATGGGATGGCGGCATACGTGCCTTCATGCTCGACTCCCATCATCGTACATATGAGAATACCACTGCTGTGGATGTCCGATTCTGCCATTCTACTGGTCAATTCTTTCATCCTTGTCAGTTCGGAGAGGTGGATGCTTTCGAATGGCTCAGGACCCTCGGTTCGCTGATGAATAACAGTAGTGGTGATGTAGTCACCATACTTCTTGAGAACTACGTCCCAGCCGAACATCTGGAGTACCTCTTCGAAACCACTGGGCTTCTAGACAGGACCTATGTCCACACCCTAGGCGAGGCTTGGCCTAGCATAGGAGATTTAGTATTGACTGGGAAGAATCTGGTGGTGTTTTGGGAGCAATCCCAGAATGATGAGTATCCATGGATACATGATTTTCTAGTATTCAGTTGGACTACCGATTATGCAGAGAACAATCCTGAGGACATGAAATGCGATGTCTACAGAGGTGATGGTACCCAGCCGGTTTGGCACCTCAACAATTGGCTGACCAGTGCATTCGGCCTGCCTGATCCAGTCCGGGCCCGAGATGTGAATGACTATGACGCTCTTCTGGAACGGGCTTTACTATGCTGGGAAGAAATTGGTGACAGGCCCACCTTCATCGCCGTCGACTACTGGGAGGACGGAGAGGTCACCAATGTCACCATCACCTTGAACAAGATGTCGCATTGGTCCGATGAGGTCCCTGCACACCCTTAGTTCGGATGCGACGCAATCCCTATGCGCGTCTGACCTGACGGGGGAGTCATGCTGGTGGGACTGACTGGGAGGTACGCCTCTGGCAAGACCACTGTGATGCAGTGGTTCGCCAACAGAGGAGTACAGACGATGTCGTGTTCCGACTCAATCAGGAGGTGGCTCTCTGAGGAAGGGATCGAGGAAAGTAGGGATTCCCTTATCGAGGGAGGACGTGAACTGAGGCGGCGGGGAGGAGCTGGTATTCTCGCCGAAATGCTGCTCGATGAGTTGTCAGGGGGTGACGCTGTCATCGACTCGATACGGACACCTAGTGAAGTTGAAGCTCTGAGGGTTCGAGAAGACTTCGTTCTCATTGAGATTCTAGCCGGAATTGATTCACGCTGGCAGCGCTCTCAGGAGCGGGCTCGGCCGGGCGACCCATCTGACAAGGCCACCTTCATCTCGCAGGAGAAGTCGGAAGAAGTGGCTCTCGATGCTGCTGGCCAAGCACTGGTGGCAACAGCGGAGATGGCTGATTTGGTCCTCTACAACAATGGCTCGATAGAGGATCTACACAGCGATCTAGAAGACCTTGTCGAGAGGCTTGCCTAGGAAGCCTGTCTGACTGTGATTCCGGCCTCTTGCATCATCCCCATGGCGATGCCAAAATCCTTCTTCCAGCGCTCAGGAATCTCAATATCTGCAGGATAAACCACTTCGGAGACTCCGGCTTGAATGAGTGAGCGTGAGCAGCGAGAGCACGGCGGCCAGGTGACGTAAGCGGTGTTGCCCTTGAGCGAGATGCCGGTTCTCGCTGCATGCATGATGGCATTCTCCTCGGCGTGACATATCAACGGATACTTCTGCTCACGATCGGCGAGCCTCACTGCATCGTCCTCGATACCACGTGGGAAGCCATTGAACCCGGTCGAGCGGATTTCCCTGTCTTCGCCGACCACGACGCATCCGACCTTGGTCGAGGGATCCTTGCTCCAAGCTGAGATATGGGTCGCCAAATCGAGGAATCTTCTGTCCCACTTCTCACTCATGTCTACACCTGTCTAAACGTCATTATCTGGTTGGTCCTCGGTCAGACTTGGGTCGTATCCTTCCCATAATTTCGGATTTGAGTAGCAGTCGGGGTCGCCTTCATCGGCTTGACCGCCATTGTCATTGTCAATCCCGTCTCCGCAGTTCCCACCTCCGCTATCGCCCCTCTTGGGTAACAACTGGTCTACCCCTCCGGAGGAGACTACTGCAATCAGGATGCCCAAGAGAACCAGCGTGAGGGAGATCAGGATGACTTTAGACGCAGAGTCCTTCGACTCCACTACGACCCTGACTTCGACCTTGTCTTCCTTATCCTCGGACATGTGATGCGAGCATCTCAGCAAGTCATCATACTTGGGTTCTTAGTGGACAGTCAACTCGTTCCAGAGGTCCAATCCGTCCCTGTCGGCCACGTATCCGAGAAGGTCTCCGATGAGGTAGACACTTCCAATGACTAGCAGTTCGCACTTGAGTTCCCTCGCCATTGCCCCTGCCATCTCGAAGGCCTTCCCTGGGTCTCTATCCACTGCTTTGAGGATGTGTCCCGCCTCCATGTTCTCCATCATTGCAGACATTTCCTCGACGCTGACAGCAGGGTTCCTGCCGCTCATCGGTTCAGTGAAGACGACTTGCGGGAACTTGTCGCCCTTGCAAATCTCGGCAACGACCGGTTCCAGCGTGGTCCTAAGGTCGGCCTTCTGGCTCATGCCAAGCAGGACCACACTGGGACTGAGTACCTCTGCGAGGTCGTTCGCGAGGCTCTCAGCATTGTGAGCAGCGCTCAGCCGGGTCACCACGCCGTCGATCCAGTTCTCGCCATAACCCCCCGAACGACCGGGCCAGACGCAGTCGCCCGTCGAGGTCTCCCACCCCAAATACTTGGCAGCGGCCTCGACCATCGGGGTGTGACTCAACCACGTCGAACCGATACGGGAACTGGACAACCAAGACAAGTCGTCCCCCGCTGTCTGCTCGATGACTCGCCTGACCAGCGAGTCGTCGTGCTGCAGCGCTATGAGGGGAACTCCGGGCCGGTGTATGGCCGCCTTCTCGGTAGCTATCTCGGCCAGAGTTTCACCTAGGAACTCGCTGTGCTCCTTCGAGATAGTGGTCAGGATGCAAAGATCGGCCTCGACCAGTCTAGTCGCATCGAGCCGTCCTCCCAACCCGGTCTCGATGATGCCTCGCTCGACACCGGCCTCGTTGAAGGCGAGCATTGCAACAAGGAAGGTTGTCTCGAAATAGGTCGGGCTGCACTCCGGCTCTATCTCGGCAGCAGCCCTAACCGAGCCGAGCAATCTGTCGAATGTCTCAGTTGAAATGGGTCTGCCGTTGATTCTGATTCTCTCCTCGACGGTCACCAAGTGCGGCGAGGTGAACAGTCCTACAGTCAGGCCGCTAGCGCAGGCAGCCGCAGACAACTGGGCGCAAACAGAACCTTTTCCATTACTGCCAGCGACGTGGATGGAAGGAAAGTCAATATGTGGATTTCCGAGTCTATAGAGCAGTGTCGCGCAGTTCTCTAAGCCCAGTTTAACGCCCATCAACATCTGTTCGTCGAGCCAGTTTCGGATGCTCATTCAGATTCCCCACTCCCAAGTATCGTCCGTGCGCGAACGGGTCAAGGTGATATGGGCCTTGAAGTTCGTGGGAGCATGGACGGAAGCGAGCCCAGCAGTGTGCTCGAAGTGATGCGACAGCAGTGGGCATCGATGGTGAGCATGGGGGGCATGTTCGTTGGCACGATTCTGCTGGGCCTCAGCATCCAGCCGATTTACGATGTTGACGAAGTCAGAGCCTTCGGAGCCGAGGGTGCGTCCAAGGGCGGCTATGTCGCCTTGGAACTGTTATTCATCATGATTTTCACGGTGCTGATTATCTGGTTGGCGCGAAAGGGCCTAGATTTCGCAATCAAGGCCATTGTGATGTTAGCCTTAGGAATGAGTCTCTTCTACATCGTGATGCCATACGTATGGTTGTTATTCAACATACTAGGAATCTCATCTAACGATCTAATATTGGGTTCTTCAATAGCAATTTGCATATCTCTAATGGCGATGTTAGTAAAATATCCAGAATGGTATGTTGTCAACACTGTTGGAGTACTCGTCGGTGCCGGAGTCATTACGCTGATTGGGGTTTCATTTGTTCCCGTACTCATCATCGCGTTCATGATTGCAGCGGCGGTATACGACCACTGGGCAGTCAACAGCAGCAAGCACATGCTCGAACTGGCTGACACGATGATTAAGAACAAGCTCCCAGTGCTGTTGGTTGCCCCTAAGGGAAGAGGTTATTCCTTCATTGAGGAAGATGACCAAGTGATGCGTAGTGAGACACCTGAGGGAATGGATTGGGATGACCCGGCCCCTCACATCAAACCGAAGAGCGATGGCAGGGGTGCGTTGTTCATGGGTTTGGGCGATATCATATTCCCGGGGATGCTGGTAATCTCATCTGTATCCTTCCTACCTGAATGGGGTCCTGAAATCGGGACGATCTTCGGTACCATGTACGCAGGACCTCTAGCTGTCGGCCTAGGCACACTGTTTGGTGGCCTGTGTGGCTACGTGGCACTGATGACACAAGTTGCTCGTGGTGAAGCGCAAGCTGGTCTGCCGCTGCTCAACGGAGGCAGCATCCTGGGCTACCTAGTATCGGGCGTAATCGCAATCGGCCCAGCGGCCCTGTGGCAGGACATCTCGTTCCTGTGAGCTCAACGGCCGATTGGTTGAAGGGTCGCTGACCAGCCCTAGGGGCTGGTCGCAATGCTAGACATCAGCATGTTCAGAGAGCATTCTGACGTCATCAGGGCTGACCATGACAGACGTGGGATGACGCAAGAGAGCATTGACGAGGTCATCCGCCTCGATGAGGAATGGCGCAAGGCTAGATATGATGCTGACCAACTCAGAAAGGCCCGCAACGAGGCTGCTAGGGGCATAGCCGAAGCGAAGAAATCAGGCGATTCTACGGCCGCCGATGCGATACTGGCCGAAGTGGCCGACATCGGCGCTCAAATCGACGAGTTGGCAGAGCGCTCGGACGGGTGCCTAGCACAACGCGACGCACTGAGGATGAGGATTCCCAATATCCTGCACGCTGAGGTGCCAATAGGCGAGGATGATCAGAAGAACACCCTGCACAGCATGCACGGCGAGAAGGCCGAACTGGGCTTCGAGCCGCGCAACCACAACGACCTGATCGAGATGAATGGCTGGGTCGACCAGGCGCGCGGCGCCAAGGTCGCTGGCAGTCGCTTCTACTTCATGCAGGGAGACCTAGCTAGACTGGAGATGGCCCTGCAGCAGTATGGCGCTGATTTTCTTAGAGGTAGGGACTACACGCTTGTACAACCGCCCTTGATGATGAACCGCGAGGCCTACGAGGGTGTCACTGATCTCGCCGACTTCGAGACCGTGATGTACGGCATTGAGCCTGACAAGTACTACCTCATCGCTACCAGCGAGCACCCCCTCACCGCAATGCGGATGGACGAGATAATCGAGCCCAGTGAGTTGCCGATAAGATTAGTCGGGGTCTCGGCCTGTTTCCGTCGCGAGGTCGGTGCGCACGGGTTGTCCGACCGTGGTATCTGGAGAGTTCACCAGTTCACCAAAGTAGAGCAGATAGTAATCTGCCATCCGGACGACTCTTGGGGTCATCACGAGGAATTGTTGGGCAATGCGGTGGATCTGTGGGACAGTCTCGGATTGCACTACCGAGTGGTGAACATCTGCACTGGCGACATGGGCACGGTGGCGGCGAGGAAGTACGACCTCGAGGCGTGGCTGCCCGGAGCTGGAGACTACAAGGAGGTCGTCTCGTGCTCAAACTGCACCGACTATCAGGCTAACCGTCTGCGCATGAGATACAGAACCACTGAGGGCAACGAGGCGGTGCACACGCTGAACTCCACGGCCATTGCGACCAGTCGGGCGCTGGTGGCTATCCTCGAGCAGAACCAACTCGAGGACGGGCGGGTGTCGATCCCCGAGGTTCTGAGGCCATACATGGGCGGTCAAGAGTCCTTGGAATCACTTCGTTGAGACGTTGCTTCTCTGCGACGCTTCATCCCGACAAGCAGCGCCACTACTAGTATCACGACGAAAGCAGAGATGAAAGGTATCAGGATAGCAATCAGTGTTAGGGCTACGCTGGCCACGTTCTCTCCTGTGGCAACAGCAGAGTTGCCTAGTCCGAAGGTGAAGGTAGAACTCAGGCTACGAGTCGCGACTGTGGCGGACTGGATGGTGGCAGCCACTCCTCCACCAGCCACAATAGCAACCGCCCACTGAATTATTGGGTCGGCCCCCTCGAGAACAATTGCCGTCATCGCTACTCCAGCAAGGATGGAAGCAGGTGTTGCTACAGTGTCGAGGGCGTTGTCTATCCATGGTGCGTAGAAACCCGCGAACTCGGCCACGGTGGCTATCCCTAGGACTACGATGGCCAGTGTGGAAGTGAAAAACTCGAACTGGGTCCCCGCGAGGTCGATCTCGAGGAACCAGACGATATCAAAGCGAGCCGCCAGAGATAGCAGGAACGGCGGCAGAAACACCCTGAAACCGGAAGCCGCTGCTAGGCTTATCCCCATCAGTGTGGCCATAATCACGGTGACTGCTTCCATGTACAGCCGACCTCGGGGCTCGATATTAACCCAGACCCGGCCTCAGTCACCGATTTCGATGAGTGTAGCTCCCATCTCCACTCGGTCACCCACTGAATAGTGCAGCTTGGTAATCTCGCCCGCCATGGGAGCCTGTATACGATGCTCCATCTTCATCGCCTCCATCACCATTAGAGCCTGTCCCTCGCGGACCCTCTGGCCCTGCTTGACGTGAATCTCCAGTATTGTGCCTGGCATCGGCGCTGATAGTCCGCCTTCAACTAGTTCTGTCTCAGCACTGCCTGGTTCGTGCATGCGCACCACGTGGATTCTCCCGTCAAGGTGAATCCACCAGTCGTCTCCAAGTTTCGTAACGTGAGCGAGACGTGGTGCACCAGCAATCTCCACTCTGAGTCTGCCATGCTGATCATCACGCGAGATGCTGACATCAGGAGTATCGACTGCGAGGCCGTCAAGATTCAAGGAAGACAGGCTCAGGGAGCCCTCTGAATCCAATATGCTGGCGGAGTACCGCCCTGTGCCTTCTCCTACACTCCACTCCATCTTGCACCTCAGGGGAACGACCTCGTCAGGGTCCTGAACGGATCTCCAGAATGCCCTGTGTGATTGTCTAATGCCCCTAGTCCACCATCGGACAGGACTCGTTCAAGCCCGAGCCTCTGGGCGGCACAGGCAACGGCCACTAGGATCGTCGGGTCGACTTCGGAATGTGAGAATCCGGAGATGTCGGATGAATCTAAGAAGTCGGTCGTCACGTTGCCGCTGGAGAAAGTGTGGTGTGCAGCGGTATCGCGCAGGAATCCAATGTTGGTTGTAACTCCTAGGGCGATGAGGTCAGAGAGAGCGGTATCGAGTCTTCGGAGGGCTGCTCTACGTGTGGGCGCGTGCACGATTAACTTGGCGAGCATAGGGTCGAAGTCGACTGTGACGGCGTCTCCCTGCCTCACTCCTGAGTCGACCCTGATTCCAGGGCCCTGAGGGGTCTTCCATATTGCTAGACGGCCAACGCAGGGCAGGAAGCCACGCGATGCGTCTTCGGCGTATACACGTGCTTCGATTGCGTGCCCGCTGATACCTACGTCAGCCTGCATGATTCCTAAGGGCAAGCCAGCGGCGACCTCGAATTGCTTGAGGACCAAATCGATACCGGTGGTCATCTCCGTGACAGGGTGCTCGACCTGCAGTCGAGTGTTCATCTCAAGGAAGTAGAACTTGCCTCTGGAGGACAATAAGAACTCCACTGTTCCGGCCCCCTCGTAGCCGACGGACTCTGCAGCCTTGACTGCTGCAGCGCCCATAGCCTGACGGAGATCAGGGTCAACGGCAGGAGAAGGGGCCTCCTCGATGACCTTCTGGTGCCTGCGCTGCAAGGAGCAGTCCCTCTCATTGAGGTGGATGCAGTTGCCGTGCGAGTCAGCTAGAATCTGAACTTCGATGTGCCTCGCACCGGTGAGAAGTCTTTCGACATAGATGGTGCCATCGCCAAAGGCTGCAGAGGCCTCACGCGAGGCAGCCTCGTACTCGATCCTGAGCATCTTCGGCTCCTGCACTGCCCGCATTCCCTTTCCTCCTCCGCCAGCACTGGCCTTGAGCAACAGAGGGTATCCCACTCGGGCAGCGCAAGCTGCCAGAGCACCGAGGTGGTCTGCTCCGTCAGGGACAGTCAACTCCTCGCCAGGGATTACCGGCACGCCGGACTCAATCATTCGAATTCGTGCCGATATCTTGTCACCCATCGTCGAGATGGCCTCGGCCGGAGGGCCAATCCAGACCAGTCCTGCGTCGACAACAGCACTGGCGAAGTCGCTTCTCTCGGACAGAAAGCCATAGCCAGGGTGAATCGCATCTGCACCGCTGCTGAGGGCAGCGGAGATGATTGCCTCTGAGTTCAGATAGGTTTCAGCGAGAGTCTGGCCGGCGATGTGGACGGCCTCGTCGGCCACCTCTACATGGAGAGCGTTTGCATCAGCGTCCGAGTACACTGTAACACTGCGCAGACCTGCTTCTCTGGCAGCCTGAAGTACCCTGACGGCAATCTCACCCCGGTTGGCAACTAGTACATTTGAGAATGGACGAGGAGCACTGCTGAATGTGTCTTCTGTCATGCTCAACCGTCCTGATCCTCCGGTGACCAGGCCGGCGGTCGACGGTCGAGGAACGCTGACAATCCCTCTTGGCCCTCTGGTGAGCCCCTCATCTCACTGGTCTTATCCAGCGTCCACTGACGTAGGTCGTCATCCGTGCCACGCCAGTTATCTAGGGTCTCGGTGAGGCTCTTGGCCTCGGTGACCGCCATGGGACCGGTGCTCATGACCGTCGCAATCGCGGCGTCGACCATCTCAGTCGTTTCATCCAACGAGGTGGAGACCTGATCGGCCATGCCGATGTTCAACGCCTCATGCCCATCGATGCGCCCCGCGAGCATGGCTAATCGGCGAAACTGGGCACTGCCCACACGGCGGTAGACGTATGGCCCGATTACCGCTGGCAGGATTCCCAACTTCGCTTCGGACAGGGCAATCCTAGAGCTGTCTAGGGCAATGACGTGGTCCGAACAGGCGATGAGTCCGGCGCCACCTCCTAGCGCAACACCCTGAACGGCGGCAATGGTGAAACAAGGATGTGACCACAGACTGTTGAACAAGCGATCGAGTCGCTCGGAGTCGGTGCGGTTTTCATCTGGGCTCTTGACCCCGGCATCGCGCATCATGTTAATGTCGGCTCCTGCGCAGAAGTGTCGTCCGGCGCCTCGCAGAACCAGTACTCGCAGATACTCGGCGCCGTCATGGTCACGTAACGATCCGGTTCTGCCGACAGAGCGGTGTGCGGACCAATCCAGTATGTCGATAATCTCACTGATTAATTGTCCATTGAGCGCGTTGTAGACATCGCTTCGCTGCAGAGTCAGAGTGGCGACCGAGGCATCGATGCTTAATGAGCAGAGTTCCGCTGACGGCCTTACATCGTTCATCCTCATCGTATCACATCCTGAAAACGCCGTAGTCTTGGTCCGGCATCGGGGCATTAAGACTGGCAGATATGCAAAGTCCGAGCACATCGCGGGTGTCGCGTGGATCAATCACCCCATCGTCCCAAAGGCGGGCAGTTGAGTAGTACGGGTTGCTCTCGCTCTCGTACTTCTCACGAATCTCGTCGGGGTCAGCGTTGCCCACTGAGGAGAGTACACTGGCGGCCTGTTCGCCACCCATTACGGATATTCTCGCGTTGGGCCACATGAACAGGAAGCGGGGATCGTAGGCGCGCCCGCACATGCCGTAGTTGCCAGCTCCGTGGGAACCTCCGATAATGACTGTGAACTTGGGGACAGGAACGCAGGAGACTGCAGTGACAAGCTTAGCACCGTCCTTGGCGATGCCACCGGCCTCGGCGTCACGGCCGACCATGAATCCGGAGATGTTCTGCAGGAAGACCAGCGGAATTCCGCGCTGCCCGCAGAGTTCGACGAAGTGCGCGCCCTTGAGCGCGGACTCGGAGAACAGTATGCCGTTGTTAGCGACTATGCCGACCGGGTAACCGTGAATCCTAGCGAAACCACAGACCAATGTGTTACCGTAGCGCTGCTTGAACTCGTGGAAGCGGGAGCCGTCCACAACTCTGGCGATGACCTCTCTGACATCATAGGGAGTACGGTTGTCAATGGGTATGATGCTCATCAAATCCTGAGGGTCGTGTGCAGGCTCTTCTGGTTGTGAGGCGTCGAGCCTATGCTTGGAATCGACGTTCAGATTCTCGACCACGCTGCGGACCAACCTCAGCGCCTCTGGTTCGTCTTCGGCGAAGTGGTCGGCCACCCCCGACTCTCTAGTGTGCAGGTCTGCTCCACCAAGGTCCTCCGCTGAGACCTCCTCCCCGGTGGCTGACTTGACAAGAGGGGGGCCGGCGAGGAAGATTGTACCATTGCCCTTGACGATAATCGATTCGTCGGACATCGCCGGGATGTAGGCCCCTCCCGCTGTGCACGAGCCGAGCACCGCCGCGACCTGCGGGATGCCCTTGCTCGACAGGATTGCCTGGTTTCGGAATATCCGTCCGAAGTGAAGCTTGTCCGGGAAGACCTCGTCCTGCAGGGGGAGGAATGCCCCTCCGGAGTCAACGAGGTAGATGCAGGGCAGGTTGTTCTCCTCGGCGATCTCCTGCGCCCTGACGTGCTTCTTCACCGTCATCGGATAGTAGGAGCCGCCCTTCACCGTGGCGTCGTTGGCCACGAACATGCACTCTTTGCCATGTACCACACCAATGCCAGTGACGATCCCTGCTGAATGCGCCCGGCCGTCGTACAGGTCATTCGCAGCCAGGCTCGAGAGTTCGAGGAACGGAGTCGCCGCGTCGCAGATCTCCGCTATCCTCTCCCTCGGTAGGCTCTTGCCACGCTCTCGGTGTCTCTGGACGTACTTGCCACCCCCGCCCTCCTTGGCGGCATCCAATCTGGCCCTGAGGGCCTCGACCAGAGCCAGATTGGTAACCGAGCGGGACTCGAAGTCCTCGCTCCCTCGGTCGATGCGGGTGGTCAGCCGGTCCATGCCTCTCGTCCCCCCCAGACAGCCAGCGAACCTTCAATTGAATGGACTCGACATCGTAGATGTCGAATTTAGACGCCGATTGCTAGCCGTCCGACGTCCCTTAATCCGGGCGCCATGCCGACAGTCAGGATGACCATGGCGATGAGTAGCCTGAGGTGCTGCTGCCGGTGCTCGAAGTTGGCTATTGCAAAGAAATACCAAATCAGCGAGCCTAGAGCCAGTTTGACTACCGTGAACCCGTATGCCGAACCGAAGAACTCGATAATCTTCGCCGAGAGTAAGTGCTTCTCATAATACCCGAAGGCCTCGATGCCGATGCCAGTAGCGAGTCCGTCCAGCAACTGCCCTGCGACCGCGAGGAAGACTACTGGGGAGGCCATCACCGCCTTGTTCCTGAGGCTCTCGATGAGATCCTTGTCAGCGGATTTCAGATCGTTGTACTCATCCTCGGTCATCCCCGGTGGCAGGATGCCGGCGACGAAACCGTGCTCGGCCAGCTCCTCAGCTGCCGGCAGGCCCGTCTGGTGCATCTGGTAGGCGAGCACTGCGGGTGCACCGATTACCACCGCTAGTGGCCAGAGGGTGACTTGATCGGGGTTGCTGATGCCGAAGGACAGGAGAGGCCCTAGGAAGGCGATTGAACCCCCGAGTCCGACCAGGAAGACGCAGCGCTGAATCAACGTGAATCCCCCTAGATGCTTGTCCGAAATCAAAGTGGGAAGAAGCAGGGCCACGAGTAGGCAGACCAGCATGGCGGTGTTGTCGAACCCTTCGGAGGAAGCGACCGTACCGGCTTGGATGGAAGAGTAGTAGATTACTATCTGGATTAGGATGAGAATGGTCGCAGCGCCGTCGACCCTAGACAGAGCTTCGTCACCCGATGCGGACTCGTCGTTGGCTATCCGGTACCCCAAGGCCCCTGCAATGACCACCCATGCCGCTGTCTGGAAGTGGATTCCCGGGCTGACGAAGTATGGTGCGAGGGAGTCGTCGAACATGCTGGCGTCCTCGACGACCTCGCCGAGGACGGCCCAGAATACGTAGGGGAGCAGTGCCAAGATCATCGTATCACTGTGGTCTAGCCCGAGATGGCGAAGCCATGCGGAGAGAGCGACTGCGAATAGACCCAACACGATGGCGTAGGTCAGGGTGTTGGCCATGTTGTAGCCCGCATCGCCGCTAGACTCGCTGAGTACTGGGTCGAGGTAGTACTCGTACAGGAAGTCGGTGAGGGGGTTATCCACGTTAAGCAGATTCAGCGCTATTCCCGCGAAGAGCAGTCCTGTGACCAAAAGCAAGCCCTTGGTGGCCCACTCCTCGTAGTCATACATCTCCTCGAGAGGATTAGTCACGGTATTCCGTAAAGTGCGCCACGCTTATGCATGGCGGTGTGAGTCACTCTTCCTCGTAGGTGATCTCCTCGTCATCTGCGAGGTCCAGCATGCTGTCGACTTGCTCATCGTCATCGGGGTCGACCTGTGAGTCCCTGTAGCGACGCTCCCTGCGTCTGCGAACCTCTGCCAGTCCCGGGACCAGTGTCTCGAAGGTGGATGTCTCGCCGGGACTGCGTTCCTCGTAGCTCTCGAGCCTGCGTGAGCGTATCCTCTGTCGCTTCCGGTCCTGCTCGAGTCCGTGCAGGATAGTGCTGTGCTCTGAGCCGCGCAGAATCCCCTCAATGGCAGGTGCGGCCAGAGCCAATCCGTCCTCGTCTCCGATGACTAGGACCGTAGAGCCGTAAATCGCCATCTCACAACGGGAAATCTCCTCTATCAGGCTGCGAATGCGGCCGTTCCTACCAATCAGTCTGCTCCTCATCCTGCGGGTCTGGTTCGGTTGCCTGCCGGCCCATTCGCGGATGTCGTACATCTTGAGAGAAACTTCGTCCCGAATCAACTGCACGGCTCGCTTGGGGGCGAGACCGCGCCCGATGGCTACTATGACATCGGGCATCTTCATGCGGACGACTGGGTCTGCATCCACATCGCCCCAGTCGGCCATCACCTCGCCGTTCTTCGAGTCAATCTCGAGAGTTGCCCCGCATGCCTCTTCGAGCATGCGACGGGTCTCTCCACCCTTGCCTATCAGCACGGCAATGCGGTCTTGCGGGATGCGTGCCAGATGCTCCACGACTGCGGCCGACCCGCCGCCCTGCTTTAATCTCCGCCCGAGAGCGACGGCAGTGAGGGGACAGGGTCGTCGAGCACTCTGGCCAGGCTTTCAGCAAGATCGACACTGTGCCCCTGTCGATTGATCCACCCTACCAGTCTAGTCACGTCCCTGACTAGGAACTCCTCTGAACTGGGGTGTTGCCGAGTTACGCTCTGGCCGACATCGATGACCCATGGCTCGCCGTCGAGCCAGAGGATATTGTACTCGCTGAAATCGGCGTGCACGAGCTCGCACGTCTGCCAGTTGATTGCTACGAACTCGAGCAGTTCCTCAAAGACCTCGTAGGGCTCATCGATGGTGAGGTCCTTGAGTCGTGGACTGGCGCCAGTCTCGTCGCCGATATATTCCATTACGAGGACGTTCTTCAGACTGTCAAGCGGTTCCGGGACCCGTAGTCCGTGCTTGCGCATGCGCTTCAGATTTCGTAGCTCCTTGCGTACCCAGATGTTGACCAGTTTGCGGTGCCTACGTGACAGGCCTGAGAATCTCGGATCGCCATCGATGTACTTTGCTAGACCCTTGAACACCGCATTGGTAGTATGGAAAATCTTGACAGCCACCGGACCGTGATTGGTGGTAGCGTGGAAAACATGTGCCTCCTTTCCTCTGGCTATCGGGTAGTCTATGGTCTCGATTTGTCCCTTCTGCATCAGCTTGTGAACCGCCAGTAGCGTGGAGCGGTCGAAGACCTGGTCGAAGACTCGTTTGTCGACCCATTCGTATTTCCCCTTGCCGAGGACTCCTTGTAGACCGTCCTCTATTTCGTTGAACATCTGCTTGAAGCGCGGCTCAGACATCCAGTCGTGCTTCTTCTCCGCTCGCATCAGAGCGTCGAGCTCTGGAAATTCGTCCATCTCATCCGACATGCTCTCACCCGAAGAACGAGTCTATGTCATCCTCAGGATCTTGCGCAGCAGTGGTTTCAGGCTCTGGCTCGGTGATTTCTGGGGCCTGGGACTCGGCCTCGGCCTCGACAGGCTCCTCTGAGGCCGTAGTCTCGATGTCTTCCACTTCCTCTAGATTGGTCATACCGAAAAGATCCACTATCTCAGGGAGGACTCCTTTCCTAGAGAGGTAGAGGGACTGGGTCTTGGTGTAACGCATGCAGACGTTGGCCTTTTCGTCCTGAAAGTCCCAGGGTTGGACCACGATGAGGTCTCCCTCGCGCACCCACTGCCGGCGTCGCATCTTGCCCGGGATGCGCGCGAGCCGACTCTCGCCATCCTCGCAGACTGCTCTGACCCTGCGTCCTCCGAGTATCTGATCGGCGATTGCGAACATCTCGTTTACCTTCCGCTTTGGAAGGGGGACTCGGATGCGGTCGCCACCGGATTCCAGCCGAGCTAGAAGCTCTGTGTCGACCTTCTCTTCTCTACGAGCCATGGGGCTGCGTCGAGAGTCCCCTATGTGAAGTTGAGCATATCGAATCAACTGCGCATGAAGGAGTCTACTGCGGAGCCTACCATGTCGAGCAGTGAGTCACTCAGTGGACCAATGCCGAAGAGCAGTGTCAGCACGGCGCATGCGATGATTGCCATCTTCAGTGAAGGGGAGTGTACGAGAGGGTTCTCTGTGTCAGGCGACTCAAAGAACATGACCAAACCAATCCTGAGGTAGTAGAACAGTGACAACGCGCTGTTGAGCACGATAGCGATAGCGAGCCAGAACACCGGGTCCACTCCCTGAGCCCAGGAGAGGGCGGTGGCCGCTGATGCAGAGCCGGTGCCGGCTGATACGTTGACTATCCCGTTAATCATCAACAGCTTGGAGAGGAACCCGGATAGGGGGGGGACTCCGGCTAGGGAGAGCATGAACACGAACATCGACGTGGCAATCACAGGATCTCGACGAGCCAGCCCATGAAGGTCCTCCATTCTGTGACCTCTTCCCTCCGCCTCGAGCATTGAGAGAACTAGGAAGGCACCCATCTTGAACAGCACAAGCACGCAGAGGTGGAACACCACGGCGGTGGCGATGAGTGCGGACGTGTCAGAGTCTGCCAGCCCAGAGCCAATCGCAGCGAGAGCTGCGAGCATGTATCCTGCGTGGGCCACACTAGAGTATGCCAGTACCCTCTTCGGGTTATCGCTGGTAAGAGCTGCGAGGTTGCCCCAAGTCATTGTAACCACGGCGACTAACGCCAACACAAGGAGCCAGGAGGCTTGTCCAGCAGAAGGCATCGTCACAACCAGCAGGAGGCGCATGAGGGCGACGAAACCCATCGCCTTCGAGGCCGTAGCCAGTACGCCTGCAATCGGTGAAGAAGCTCCGGCGTAGGCATCGGGTACGGCTAGATGGAACGGGGCTGCCCCGACCTTGAAGCCGAAGGCGACGAGCATCAAGCCGACGCCGATGGCAGCGAACGGATCGATTACCTCCATCCCCTTCCATGAAGCCGCCAGATTGGCCATGTCGAGGCTGCCGTTCCACAAGTAGAGCAGCGACATCCCGTAGATGCCTACCGCTGATACGACCGAGCCGACGATGAAGTACTTCATACCGGCCTCGCCACCAACATCGGTCTCCTTGTGGAAGGCAACGAGTATGTAGGATGACAGCGAGGCGAGTTCGAGGCACACGAACAGCATGAACAGGTTGGTCGCCATCGCCATCAGGCTCATTCCGAGCCCAGTAGTGAGTAGCAGGATGTGGAAATCGACCTGGCGGCGGTTGTCTATCAACGCGTTGACCTTGGCATCAGAGTGAGTAGTGGAATCGGTATCTAACGGCACCGAAGCCCTTGGCCTAGCGGGTAACCGAGCTGTCGTCGCCACCGAGGCGAGAAAAAGTGCGGCGGTGAACAATAGGGTGAACAACCTGCTGAACTCGTCTACCTGTAGCGAGTTTCCTACCTCACCGTGTTCGCCTAGGAAGAGGAAAGAAGTCAGGAATGCTAGGGCGAGGACGGTTGTCGCTATCTGATTCGGGAGTTTTGGATTGTTTATCGATGCGAATCTAGTGCCTCCTATCAGTATAGGAATTCGGACCCTCGTCAGAGGAATTCGCATCGTCGCATCTCCGAGGTTCGGAACCAGTATCATCGCGATGATGCCACCGAGCAACAGTAACTCGGGCAGGATGAGCTGGGTGGTGGCCAGGTCCATGTCGGTGATTATCGAACTCATGGACTCCACTCCTGCGTTTGCATGGCTTCGATCATGGTGTTGATGATGATTCCTGAACTCCAGTCCGACATCATGTCCCAGAAGATGAAAGGCATGATGCCGAACAGCGCAGTCATCGCTGCGAGAGTCAGCATCCCGGCGTTCTCGTGCCATGTCAGGTCACTCGGATTCTCGCCATGCAGGGTGTCCGGGAGGATTCCCTGATCCGGGTCGTTGGACTCAAAGATTGTCCTCTGCATTGAATTTAGGTAGTAGGCTGCGGTGACGATGAGGGTCAGCGCGGGCAGAAGCACCAACCAGCCGTAGGTCATCCAGAATGCTATCAGAATGGCAACCTCAGCGACGAAGCCGGCTAAGAGAGGCAGCCCTAGGCTGGCCATCCAACCGAGCATCATGTGGGCAGCCAGCCACGGGCTGTGGTGTGCGATGCCGCGCATCGAGCCGATTTCCAGAGTGTGGTAGTGGTGCTTGAACGCCCCAGCCACAGCGAACAGCAGCGGACTGATTATTCCATGAGCGAACATCATGAACAGAGCGCCTGCGATTCCCAACGGCTGCATCGTGGCAATGCCGAGGAAGATCAGGCCCATGTGGGAGACCGAGGAATAAGCAACCATTCTCTTGAGGTTGGTCTGTCCCATGCACACCCATGCTCCATAGACTAGGCTGACCATGCCGAGGAAGATTAGTAGCGGAACGAACTCTATGGTGGACTCGGGGAATACGGTCATCGAGATTCTTAGGAATCCGTAAGCTCCCATTTTCAACATCACTCCGGCCAGCAGCATTGAGCCTGCTGTCGGGGCTTGGACGTGAGCATCAGGCAACCAAGTGTGCACAGGTACGCTGGGCATCTTAGTAGCGAATCCGATTAACAAGAGAATCCAGACGAAGTGCCTCAGCCCCTCGCTCGGAATCAGGTTATCCTGAGCTGTCATCGCGACGAGATCAAAGTGGTGGCCGGACAGACTCCCTAGACCTGTGATAGCGTCAGTATGGAAGTACATCACGAGAATTCCGATGAGCATGAAGACACTGGCTGTGAATGTGTAGATGAAGAACTTCATCGCCGCATAGCGGCGATCCTCCCCACCCCATAGCAGTATCAGGAGGAACATGGGGATCAGGGTCAACTCCCAGAATACGTAGAATACGAATAGGTCGAGAGCAACGAATACTCCCAGTAGGGCGCTTTCCATAATCAGCAACAGTGGGAAGAAGAGATGCCCTCGCTTGGCGTCCCATTCGACCAGCATCGAGATTGGTATGAGGATTGCAGTCAGCCAAATCATCGGGAAGGAGAGGGCATCCGCTCCGACCTTCCAGGTCACCCCAATAGCGGGAATGAGGTCGACCGCTTCGTTCTGGAGAACATACCCACCTTGGGTGATATTGGTCCAGTCGATGCTGCCCCACTGGCCGAGGAAAAGCAGGGTAGTGATTGCAGCTATTGCGAGGGCAACGCCAATGCTGATGTTCCTCGAAACCCGTATCAGCCCCTCTGCAGATGACTCCGGCAGGACTCTCGGGAGAATCATCAGGAGTAGTCCCACTGCCAGTGGGACCAGTGTAATCACTGACAGGGGGTCGTCAATCAAGCGCTCACCCCCCACAGCAACGCGAAGATGGAGAGCATGCCGACCGCAGCCATCAGGATGTAGTCACGGGCACTGCCCGTGGTGATTCTGCGGACCTGAACTGATCCTGATGCGGAATTGGACTCTATCTGTTTGATTACTCCGTCGATTACGTTCTTGTCAAACCAAGCCGAGAGTCCTGCGAGTGGAATCGCCGTCTTGGCGAGAGTTATCTCGTAGAGGTCGTCGAAGTACAGCCTCCTCTGAAGTGCCTCAGCGAGTTGAGAATCTGCGAGTTCGGAGACATCCTGCGAGCCAAATCTGCTTGACAGGTCGACGAGCCATGAGACTAGCGGACTCGCCTCTACGCCGTCGATTAACCTTCCACCGTGGATGCGCGAGGCCATCACAGGACCGATGACCATGGCGATGAGTATGGTAGTCCAGCCAACCAGCCTGAGATTTGTGTCTTCAGGTAAGAAGGCATGTTCTAGCGTGTAGAGGATGCCATGGAATGAGAGGTGGTCATACTCAGGATCACCGAGATATTCCACCGCACCGAACAGAGCCAGGGCGAAGCCACCGAGGGCGGTGATGACGGAGAGGATGATTAGTGGCTCCTTGATCCACGGTGTCGCCTCGTGGACATGTCCGACGATCTCGCTCTTTGGCGGGCCGGCGAAAGTCATCAACCACATCCGAGTCATGTAGAAACCGGTCATTCCGGCAGTTGCCAGCACCAACAGGGCCGGGACGAACATCAAAGGTTCCTCGTGCAGACAGGCGGCCCAAGTCTCAGCGATGATGCCTTCCTTGGACCAGAAGCCACCAATGAGTGGGATACCGATGATGGACATCGAGCCGAGCATCATAGCCGTCGCAGTGACTGGCATCCTAGCTGCTAGGCCGCCCATGATACGCATGTCCTGAGGGTCGAAGTCACCGTGATCGTCGCCCTCGTTGGTGCTGTACTTGTCGCTGAGTTCGCGCACGTGGTCGTGTGCGTGGTGTACCTCGTGGATGACTGAGCCGCTCGCCATGAACAGCATGCCTTTGGCCATGGCGTGGTTGAACAAGTGGAACATCGAGGCCCCTATGACAAAGTAACCCGCGTGATGCTCGCCGATGTTGAGGAACAACAGACCGGCGCCCAAACCGGTGAAGATGTAGGCCAATTGGCTCATCGTGGAGTATGCTAGAACCTTCTTGATGTCATTCTGGACGAATGCGATGGCTGCTGCCATGAATGCCGTGATGCCGCCAATCCAGGCGACTATCAGGGCAAAATTCTCGAGGCCAGCGACGCCGTTGACATGGATATCGACGAAAGGCACCATCCGTACAACGAGGTAAAGCCCGGCGTTCACCATGGTCGCGGCGTGTATGAGTGCGGACACAGGAGTCGGGCCCTCCATGGCGTCAGGTAGCCAGACATGGAGTGGGAACTGGGCCGACTTGCCCACTGCCCCGATGAACAACATCAACAGAGCCCAGAACAACTCACTAGATTCTACCATCATACCTCCAACCCCGGTTGAAGGGTCATCGAAGATTACCGCGAAGTCCAGAGAGCCGTAGATGTCGTAGAGTATCAGCAGGCCGACCATCAGGAACACATCACCCACGCGAGTGGTCAAGAATGCCTTCTTGGCGGCGTAGGCTGCGCTATCCTTCCAGTAGTAGAAGCCGATAAGAAGGTAGGAGCAAAGCCCCATTATCTCCCAGAAAATGAATAGCCACAGGAAGTTGTCAGCCAGCACCATGCCGAACATGCCGATGGCGAACAGTACGAACTCCCCGTAGAAGCGATGGTTGCTGTCTTCGTTGATCTTGTCCGTGTTCATGTAGCCGAGACTGAACCAACATATCAGGAAGCACAGGAAGGTGGCTACGAACAGTAGCATCAGGGTGACTGAATCTATCCAGACTCCGACTCCGATGTCGGTGAAGCCCGTGCTGACCTCCCATTGCGCGCCGGTCTGCTCGATGACATCGAAAGTCAGCCACGAGAATGGGTCGACTACTGAATGTGCTTCGAAGTGGGCGGAACCTACGATGTAGTCGTAGAGTATCCAGATGGCGATGCTGAGCGAGAGGGCGAGCGATCCGAGGGCGAATATTCCGCCCTCTTTGTAACGGTTTTTCCAAGTCTCGTTACCGTTGTACAACTGCCCTAGGACCAGTATAGCAGGGAAGATAAGCAGAGGCACGACCACGATGAGAAAGGCGGCTTCGACGGACTCCCAACCGGCCAAGAATTTGAGCGATGGAGCGACTAATAGAAATGGTATAATCGGAACCAAGAGTTCCCACTCGTTCTTCGTATCGCTCACTCTCTCACCTCAGTTCTTCAGGATGTTTGCATCTTCCAGGGAGATTGTCTCCTGGGTGCTGTAAAGGGAAAGCAGGATGGCCAGACCAATCGCGACCTCTGCTGCGGCGATGGCGATGGCGATGGCGGTGAACACCCATCCGTCGACATCGCTGTAGTGGCTGGCTCCGGCCACGAAGTTCAGGTTGGCCGCGTTCAGCATCACTTCGATACACATGAGCACCACTATGGCGTTCTTGCGGGTGAACGCGCCGAGCAGGCCGATGCTGAACAGGATGACTCCCAGTCCAGCTATCCAACTGGCCTCGATCATTGGTCACCCTCCATATCCCATATCAGATTGGCGAGGCGCTCGTCGCGAACCAAGTAGGACGCGCCGATCATCGCCATCGCGAGAAGAGCTCCTAGAACCACGGTGGCCAGCCACCACTCGCCGAACAACGCCACTGCGAAGTCTAGGGTAGAAGGGGCGTTCCCCGATCCACCCCACATCGAGTGAGACATGACCTCGGAAAGAAGCACGAGCATGAAGACGAGTAAGCCAATCTGAGCGAGGGCGGAGAGACCTCTCATTCAGGCATCCTCCTGTATCTGCTTACGCGTCAGCATGACTCCGAACTGGACCACGAGCATTACCGATCCGAGGTAGACGAGAATCTGGATCGCTGCCAGCATCTCCGCACTGGCCATCACGAAGACTCCGGCCACGGCGAAGAAAGTCATCATCAGCGAGAGTAGTGAGTGTGCGACGCGTCTGGAGTAGACGCATCCAAGGGCGCCTCCTATGGCAATCGCGGCCAATATGACGAACACCAGTGCTTCAAAGTCGAATGCCATGATTAGGCCTCCGCTCTTGCAGCCTTCCTGTCACGTTTCTTCTGTTCCTTCTCGGCGCGCTTGGCGAGTTCCATGTCTACTCTTTCCTGGTGAACTGCGGGGAGAACACGGGTCCTGCTGGCATCCATCCAGAGTTCCTCTCTCGAGAACTCTGCCATACCATCGTACTCGTTGGTCATGAAGAAAGACTCGAACGGACATGCTTCGGCGCACAACCCGCAGAACATGCATCTGCCGATGTCAATTTGCCCCGAGACAATGTCCTGCTCGGCTGGCTTTAGAGTGCTGGAATCTATGGTCTCGATGCCCGAGCCGTCTGACCATCGTACCGTCGCTTTGTCGCCGGTCAGTTCGATGACTTCGGCGAAGTCATACTGCGCGGGGGCGTCGGCATGGGAATTGACGAGGTCGAATCCCGAGGCAATCCCATCATAGTCATCCTTCTCTCTCGCGGCATATCCCCCTTCCTCCAATTCTTCTCCGTAACCGTGCCAGTCATCTCCCTCTTCAGCCAACTCAAGGACGTTGACTCTCACTTCCGAGGTCATGTGCAAGCAGTCATTGGGACAGACTCTGACACACGCCTTGCACGCAGTGCAGGTCTCCCAGATAATGCCTATGCGGCCGTTGTAGTTGCCTGGGACGAACAGCCACGGTTCTAAGTCTTCCAAGCGCTCGTACGGGTACATCACAGTCACAGGTCGCTCTAAGAAAGGCATGATCTCACTGGACTCGCGGTCAGCAGAGAACTTCTGCCACAGGGTCGGATGATCGAAGCCTACCCTTTTTCGCGTGGTTGAATCTATCATGGCAGCGGACTTGCCGTGGTAATCATTCCTGAGGATGGCCAGCCTACCGAGGAATGGTACGGTCCTGAGAGCAGTCTTGAGGGTCATCCACATCGGGCGGATGATTAGGTTCCTGAAATTGGGAGTGGCATGGGGGTGCCCGGTGTTTGCTTTGTAACTCATCTCCTCACCTCCTTACTCCCTGTGACTCCCTGGAGACGCCTTGACCACAGCCTGAGTGCTGTATGGCCTGCGCTGGACCTCCAGCGCTTCCTTGTCCTCATCGATTGCCAGTACTACGAACAGCCCGCCAGAGACCAGAGTGATCGCTGCTGGGACCCAAAGCGCCCATGGCTCACCAGTCCAGAACTGTAGACGCAGGACGATGGCTATGACGAGATTTAGCATCGAGAGAGGTAGCAGGTAGCGCCATCCGAACTCAAGAATTTGATCAGTTCTCACTCTGTGAAGGGAGGCGCGAATCCAAACGAATACAGCGAATAATCCCCATGCCTTGAGCAAAATCCATGCGACGCCTGGAATGAGTGAGAACGCGAAAGAGATCAAACCCCCTACCAGAGGCAGGTCTGAGAGGGTGTGCTGGAACGGTGCCTCCCAACCCCCTAGGAAGAACAGAGCGAATAGGATGCATGCCGCGTACGAGCGCATGTACTCGGCTGCGAACATCAATCCCCAACGTATGCCTCCGTACTCGGTCCACCAGCCCTCTACGAGTTCGGCCTCGGCCTCGGGCATGTCGAACGGGATGCGCTCCACCTCGGCAATCATCGTGACTAGGAATAATAGGGCACCAAGCGGCATCAGGAAGATGTTCCAGACATTACCTTGGTCCTGTCCCATCTGGAAGTCGACGATTTCAATGATGTTGAACGAGCCACTCAGCACCGCGACTCCGAGAACCGTAATCAAGAGAGGTATCTCGTAAGCGGTGAGTTGGGCTGCCGAGCGCATCCCCCCAATCAGCGTGTACTTGTTGTTTGACGCCCAACCGGCGAAGAATACGCCTAGAGGAGCTATCCCGAATATCGCCATCATGAAGAGTAGAGAGAGTTCCGGGTTGGCGGCGTAAATATGCGGTCCGAACGGGACGAATGCGAACACCATGACAGTGGTCGCTATGATGATTACCGGGGCGACCTCAAAGACCACCTTGTCAGCGTTCTTCGGCACGATGTGCTCCTTAGTCGCGAACTTCATGAAATCGGCGAAGGCTTGGAAGAAACCGGGAAGCAGGAACCAATATCCATGGTAACTGCGGTTGTTCACTCTCGCGACCGTCTCGAGCTCGTGCGAGTTCCCCCATGTGGAATTGAGCGCGTTCACCACCCAGCCGATGGGGGCTCCCATTCCGAACGGCAACTGATTCCACCACTCGCCAGCAGTGACACCACTCTCGCCTACCCACAGGCTCCTGAGAGTGGTGGTAGCACCGAGCCTATCCATCAATCGTCCGATGAACTTTCTCTCGATGTACGGAATCGCCAGCATGGTGGTCATCATCATGCCAAAAACAACAGTGCACATGATGGTGGCATGCATGAAGGACTCAAGAGCTGGTTGAATACTAGCAAATCCGCTCTGCATGTTGAAAATAGGACCCATGGTAATCGGATTCTGCCAAGCCCATGTACTCGGAATCGTCACTTGCATGTCTATATCGCTAGAGGGCAGGATGTCGTGCACGTTGTCCATCGACCAACTACAGAAGGAGTCTGACCATCCAACTATATCCAACCAATCACTGCTCGCCATCAAATCACCTGTCAGTCTCGCCTATGCATGGATCAAAGGAGCCCATGATGGCAGGTATGTCGGCGACCTTGTAGCCAATCATGCACTTAGCCGCGTATGGAATCGTGATGAACATGGGAGAACGTATCGACACTCTGTACGGTTGCTTGCCTCGACTCTCGCCTCCACCGGCGATGTAGAACATCGACTCACCCCTACTGTCCTCGAAGTGATGTGCCCCTGTAGTGCCCTCCGGGGCTCGAGTGGGTGCCTTGGCGATAATCATCGGGTCTCCGGGATTATGGTAGGTGTCAGCGCCGCCGGGCATCTTGTCGAGAGCTTGGAGCACCAAAGACGCGCTAACGCGCATCTCCTCGACCCTGACCCTGTAGCGGTCATAGCAATCAGCTCCCTTGATTGATGAGCGTTCGACGGGTGGTGCCCAGTCGAGTTCACTGTACACCGAGTAGGGGTGAGCCCAGCGGATGTCGTAGTTCACTCCGCCAGCACGGAGATTTGGACCTGAGACTCCGTGATTAATCATCTCCTCGGGCTTGGCGTAACCGACTCCCTGACTGCGAACTAGGAATACAGTGCTCTCATCGAACAGCGCCTCGTACTCTTGGATTCTATTGAGGAACAACTTGAGTTTGGCACGGGCTCGCTGGGCGAAACCGTGAGGAAGGTCGCGCTTTACGCCGCCGATGCGAGGGAAGTTGTAATGCATCCGAGAACCACCCAGCTCCTGTAGGAGATCCATCATCATCTCACGCTCGCGCAGACACCATACCATCACCGAGAGATTACCGATGTCTGGCCCGTAAGCCCCCAGCCACATCAGGTGACTCGCGATGCGCTGCAGTTCCACTGCCACCAAGCGGATGTACTCGGCTCGCTCAGGTACTTCGACCCCGAGGAGGTCTTCAGCGGCGTAGATGTAGGCGTGCGACCACGTGTTGGCGCTAGCGTAGCAGAGTCGGTCGCAGTAAGTCGTAATCTGGGTGAAATCGCGCGCCTCGCAGATTTTCTCCACGCCTCTGTGGATGTAGCCGAGATCGGGTTCGGTGTCTACAACAGTCTCGCCGTCGACCTTAATCTTGAGAGTCCACAGTCCATGGGTCATAGGATGTTGGGGGCCCATTGAAATCCACATCTCCGCCATTTTCTCACCTCACTTGATCTTGCCAACGTCGGCCGGCTTGCGCATGAATCCCTGAGCATCATCATACATCTCCTCGAAGCCATGGTAGCGGAGATGGTGCTGTTTCTGTAGAGGGTGGTATCCCTTCGGGGTCTCATGCGGTTGCAGCACCCTTCTCATCTCCTGATGGCCGTCGAAGTCAATGCCAACGAGGTCCCATGTCTCCTTCTCGTTCCAATCCGCCCCTACCCAAATGTCCTGTACAGAATCCACCGATGGGGTGGTCGTGTCCGGGATGTGGACATGGATCTCGATCTCGAGAGGCATGCTGGCCCCCTTGAGTTTCGAAGGATTCACGATCATCGGTCTGACTAGGCCGTTTTCGATGGGAGGGTCTCTGACTCCCGTCCTCAAGAGATGGTAGACCACCTCCCACTTGCGCTCCTCATCGCCCTCGGGCCAGTGGATACCGGTGACCATGGAGCAGTAATCGACAGCGTGCTCGGAGTAGAGATTCTCGGCTAGGGCCCTCCAACTCCCGGGCGAGGCGTTGATGAGCACTACGTGTCGTGGACTAGTGCCGCTAGAGCGCTCGATTACCTCGGCATCCACTCCCTCGATTGCGGAAGTTGCCACGGCCAGTGTCTCAGCCGCTGCCTTCTGGAAATCAGGTGAGACAGTATTACCCATGCTGGAATCTCCTACTCGTCTCCGGGAATCAGCGGGGCTGCAGTAACCGGTCTGGCGTCGCTGGGGGCCGCACCGATTCTGATGATTTTCTGTCGCAACTTATCGAATCCATCTATCAGGGCCTCCGGTCTTGGGGGGCATCCTGGTATGTAGACGTCAACCGGAATCACGGTATCGACGCCTTCGAGGATATTGTATGACTGAAAGTAGGGGCCACCGGAGATGGCGCACTCACCCATGGCTATGCACCACTTTGGCTCGGGCATCTGCTCCCACAGCCTAACAATGGGGTCGGCGAACTTCTTGCTGATTGGGCCGTTGACAAGAAGGACGTCGCACTGCCGAGGACTGGATCTGAAGAAAACCCCGAATCGCTCAGCGTCGAATCGGCTGGCTCCTGCCGCAGCCATCTCCAAAGCACAGCACTTGATGCCGAGGTGGAGTGGAAACAAGGATTTGCGCTGGCCCCAATTGAACATCCTGCCAGCGAGCACCCCGATGATGTCCTTCATCCGACTGGCCTTCAGCGCCTCATCGGTCACGTCGCCCACTACATCAACCAGCATCCTACTGTTAAAGAGCGAGTAGTTCTGACCCTCATCCTTCATTCGCTCACCTCAAATGTAAATCCTTCCTCGCTTGCGGAAAACATGCCATACCCCCAGTCCCATCAGCACGATGAACGCGGTCAAGGTGGCTAGAGCGCCAATGACTTCTTCATCGAGCATGCCGTCCTGTATGGCGATGACCCCGCCAAAGGCGAGGAACATGAAGGCGATGTCGAAGACAAGGAAGATGATGGCGTACCAGTAATACTGGAAGTGGAAGTTGATGTGGGCGTCTCCCACAGGCTCTGCGCCACACTCGTAGGTGCTGTCCCTGCGGAGGTACAGACTCTGGTCCGTCTCATACCCCGGAAGCAGCCACGAGCGCATCTTGGTTGGGTCATTGGGTGATTTCCTTGGCCTCAGAACTGCTGCCGCGATGAAGCTACCCACCGGGAATCCAATCCCCACCAATGCCATCACAGCAACAGCGAGATAAGCTTCGGGAACTGAAGTCATTGCAACACCCGACGGTCCCCTATAGGGACCGACGGGTCATTGCACCTGAATTTGGGCAATAAGCCTATCCGGACTCAACTTTGGAGTCGCGACTAGTCCTCGAACTGATTTTCCAGTGCTTCGACTATTCTGCGGTTCTCCGAGCGCGAGCGGAAGAATAGAACAATGACCAAAATGGCGCCCAGAACAATAGACCCGTAAACGAGGGCCTGAGCCATTTCCTCAGACAGGCCGATGAAGGTCGATGGCATCTGTGAGGTCACTGTCAAATCGATAGGTTCGCCTGCAACGGCAAGACCCTCGGGCTGCACCGTGACCGTGAATTGATAGGTATCTTCATCGAGCAAATCGCTGGGCGGCGTAACACTAATCTGGACCTCCTTGGTCGACCCTGGTTCAAGTTCAAACTCGTCGAAATCGACATTGACTGCCCAACCCCTCAGAGACTCGCTCGAGATAATTTGTACGTCTTCTAAGGTGTTACCATAGTTGGTGATGTAGAGAGTGAAATAGGCCTTGTCAGGGTACTCGGCGGTCTGTTCGTCCTCACCCTCGAGAGTGAATCTGAGATCGTGAACAGTCATCACCTCAACCACGACGTCGACCGAAGTGCTCTGAGCTGTGTTCTTCTCCGACGAAGCGCTCACCTTGACTACGCCTGCGACGCCGTTGGCAACTCCCTCGAGAATGTCAAACTGAATTTCGACGAGGACTCTCTCTCCCATCCCAATCATCACTGTTCCATCAATCTCGACACCTTCGATTGTCATCGTCCTCAGCACAGACGACTCCATGCCAGTAACGGTAATCACCGCCGTGTCTCCACCGGGGTAGTCTCCGGTGTTCTCGACCCAGAACGAGGCGGCCATGGAACCTCCTGGAGGAAGGGTCGCACCAATCAGGTCCGGTATCTCACCGGGGCTCTGGGGGGAGATGGCCATCGCGTAGTTGTAGTTTGAAACCACCACACTGACAGTGTGTTCGTCCGCCTCGGCCGTCCCATAGATCGCTATCCGTGCAAGCACGCTGGCCGAGTCAGCGTCCTCCTCGCCCTCGACTAGGATGTCGAGATAGACCGTCTGCTTCTGGCCTGGATCGAGGATGATTTGCGAGATTGTGTTCCCCTGAGAGTCGGAGAATGACGATTCCCACATCGGGGAGTTACATCCGGTCTGGTCTCCCGGGTCGCAGGTCTGTAGCTTGAAAGTGTCCTGGATGTTTCCTGAGTTAGTCACATCGATGGGGAACTGGACCGTCTGACCTGTTTTACCGGTCTGCTGGATCGAAAGGATCGAGGTAGTGACACTATGACGCGCAGCCACTGAAACTGTGAGTTCCTTGGTGTCGTAAGGTGAACTGCCTCCGCCGCGTCCAACGGTGAAGGTGATGACCGTGTCCTCAGCCGCACTCGCGTCCTCAGGTATGAATACCTCCGCAGTCACTGTTTCTTGGTTGTTGCCAGAGTGCGAACTGCCAACAGTAACCGAAGTCTGGGAGAAAGAGATCTGCCACCCAGGAGGCAGTCCTGTAGCGCCGATAGACATGGTCTCCATACCGTTGCCTTGATTGATGATCTGAACTGTGACTGTGTCAGAACTGCCCGGCTCAACGTTGCTGAGCTTGTTCTTGCTCAGACTCATGATGGCATCATGACTCTGACCAACTGTGACAGTCAGAATCTGCTCACAGCCGACCGAAGTCCCAGCACGTCCCTGAATCTTGATTCCCACTTGTGTCCCGGACTCGACGGAGTCATCGGGGGTGACGCTGAAGGTGAACGTGTGGCTGTCCTGCGAACCACCGGGCTCGGAGAGGAGTTTGCTTAGGGGGCTGTCGAAATCCACCCATCCTGTGATATCGTAGTCGGAGTTTTGAGCCTGTGCATTGGCAGTCACGGTCCACTCTGTGTTCCCGATGTTCTCGACTTCGAACGAGTTGGTGGCCGAATCGCCCGGATCAAGGTTGTGCGAGGTGAACTGTAGGTCGGGGTCACACTCCTTGCGCTCGGGAATCTTGAGAGTCAAGGTGATGTTGTCCTCGGCCTGGTCAGCAGCATTGGGGTCGTTAGTCACGGTGGCCTTGAGGATGAAGCAGTGATCCCCCGCCTCGGTTGAGCTCCCGTCGGGCACGTCAACGGTCACTTCTACGGTCTCCGTGTCCTCAGGATCCAGTTGCAGGACCTGCGGGTCGACAGTGGCATCAAGGGTGTCAGACTCGCAGTCATTGTCCGAAGTCATCTCCAACTGGACGTTAGCCTGCTGCTCGCCGTTGTTCTCGACCTCGACGTCCCAGACCACGCTGTCGGACTCGATCGAGTCGCCGTCGTAGATTTTCAACTGCTCATCGGTAGTCATCTTCACAGAGTAGAGTCCGCCACCATCGCCGGCAGTTGTCGTCACAGTCACATCGTCACTGGCCGGAGATCCTATGCCCCCTGTTGCCTGAGCGTTGACCGTCGTTTCGCAGTCACCATCAGCCTGATCATTCACCGAAACCGTGAGCAGGACGGTTTCAGATTCTCCTTCATTCACCGAAACCGTGGGCTGATCCAGAGCGGAGGAGAAACCACTGCAGTCGTTGCCCTGCTGAGTGCTGAGGGTCACTGTGATGTCCTCATCCCCGTCGTTGGTCACGATGATATCGTACTCCGCTTCGTCATCTGTGGTCGCTTCCTGTGCCGTGGGGTTGGCTGAAAGCGACACTGAGGCCGCTGCTGCGGTTAGCGGTGATGCGATTGTGAGAAGCAGCATCGCCGTGAGGATGATTACAGATGAACTACGCTTCATCGGCACTCCGACATAACCGCCCCTCTAAGGACTTCGGGCATCGCGACCCCTAGGGTCGCGGAAATTTCACGCTTCTGCGAGTTCTTCAGACGGGGCGTCACAGTGCAGGCAGTTCCCCATGGAAACGATGTCACAGCCCTGTACTTGGTCCGACCTGTGATATCTCGCACCGCACTCTAGACAGGCCCATGCCTCCCCTGGTGTGATGTCCTGGCTGCAGATCCAGCAGGGAATACCGTCACTCTCCACTTCTTGCTGTTCACCCAGCCCAAAACTGTCAGCTATCTTGGCCAGTGTGTCGCTTTGAATCAGACTTGAGGAATCGCCCCCTCTGCGAGAGTAAACATAGAGACCGCCACCGACCAGAGCGAGTACCAACACTGCAATCAGCAGTGTCTCTAGAATTGACGTTCCCTGCACCTTAGCAGCGGGAAGTACATCAATCTCAATACCGAACGAAGAGCCTTCGACATCTCCCGCTCCGACCAGTTCCACCACAAGCATCCCGTCATTCCCGGAATTAGGAGTGAATCCAAGATTTAGGCTACGAACCTCGTCCGGCCTCAGGTTGACCACCACGCCATCGAGTATCAAAGGATTCCATCCGTCAGGTCCCGATGTCTGAAGGATGTAGGAGATATCTGAGTTGCCTGTGTTCTCCAATTCGATGTACAATGTGGACGGGTAGCCTTCGTGCCCTGTCGGTTGGTTGGTAAGGGTCCAACTCACCCTAGCCACGGACTCGACCAACAGTGATATCGAGTCGCTCACCTCGATGCCCTCGCCCTGCATCACCAGTGTGACGATGGGTTCGGAGGTGGCCTCAGCTGACAGAGGTATCAACAAGGTGCACCACACCGTCGACGAGGCGCCTGCAGAGAGCGCCGAGGGGGCAGAGCAAGATGATGACCAATCATCTTCCGGGACCTCAAGATAGGTGGTAGGATGCCAAGTCGTCGAGCCTTGGTTGGTAACAGTCCAAGCGAGGTCGAAGCCGGGCTCGCCGACAGGGTGGGTCCCGACTCCCAGTGGATAGTCTGAATTGGTTCCGTCTGGCAAAGCGACCATGTGGAAGCTCAAAGTGGGAATTGCACCTGAAAGGACGTTCAGAGTTCTGTTCCAGTCGAAGTAAAAGCCGTCATCGGTGGCGAATCTGAGTTTTATATCCCCGCTAACAGCCACTCCATTGCCCTGTAGTGCCACGGACCAGACACCGGATTCTCCCGCTGGGATGCTGATAGTGTCCAACCCTCCCGATACAGTCCATCCACCAGGGATATTGCGCATATACGACTGTAAGTCCAGCATCCGATTACCGAGATTGATGAGCTCCACCTCGATTTCCAACAGAGCATCCGCAGCGATGTCGTGCTCTGCGCCGTCGGAGGACGGTGTCGTGCTGACCTCGTCAATCGCCTTGACCACAAGTGAAATGTCCTCGCTCCAGGAGTCAGAACTGACTCTCGAGTGAATAATTATCGCAGCGTCGAACACTGAGCCGGCGGGAATCATTGCCCCTGGAGGGTTGATTGTGATGTCGATTGTCCGGCCGGCATCCCTAGCCATGGTTCCGGTAGAGCCATGCGAGGAGCCTGCGAAGGCCCCGAGTGTGTCTAATCCGAGATGCCAACCGGCTGGGGATATTAGTTCCACGTCGTAGGTCTGGGCACCATTGCCCTCGTTGAAGACTAGGATCTGCAGTTCTGTGGGATCGAGTGGGCTCACTGTGAAATGCTCGCCCGGCATCACTATGTCGGCTTCGGCCAGCACGGGCACGTCGAAGAAAATCTCTAACTCCGAGATGACGCTGTTATCGATATCTGTGCCAGTGACCATCATGCTGTAGAGTCCAGGAGGCGGGGATTCGCCATGGACCATGGTCAGGCTGACCGAAGTGGTTTCGGCTGCCTCTAGATTGAAGGTATTCGAGGTGAACGAGGTGAACCAGTCGTATTGCACTCCGTCCTGCATCCGCATGGGGTCACTGACCTGTATTGACGCGTTGGTTTCGAATAGAGCTGTGTTCATCAGTAAGAGCTGCCATGTGGTCGAGCTGTCCGTCGCGTCGCCAAGGGTGACGGTTGCCTGCTCGGAAGAAACCCTGACTCCAGGTGCACTTACCACGACAGTCTGAGTGAGGTAGTTGTTGGTCTCTGAGGCCTCCTCGACTGTGTCACTTGGGTCTATGTGGAAGGTGAACTCCACATCTCCCTGCTGAGTCGGAGTCCAGTTCCACTCGAGTACTGCCGACTCCCCCGGAGACATGCTCAACTGACGGGTGCCGAGCATTTCGTTGTCAGCCCGGGCGATAATCGATAGGTCGGCAACCGAACCGGCACCCTGATTCTGGATGACGACGGAGACATCGACCTCCTCTCCTACTTGGGGGATAGGGGAAGATATCTCAAAGGAGTTCTGTACAAAAGCTGGATCTGGGCTCAGGTCATTGACATTGACCCCGCGAACAGCGAGGGCGTATGGCTGCCAGGTCCTGCCGCCTCCATGCTGGGCGTCGTGTACGCGTACCGTCCACGTCCCTGTGGCGGCATTGTCAATCAACACGACCTCGACGTTGTTGGTGGAGTCCTTGGTTCCGCCAGTAACCGATCGTCCATTGATGAAGGCATTACCCTTGTAGGTGACCTGTCCGTTGGGCGAGATGACCTCGAGGTCGAGGTCGTTCCTCAGTTGGGTCGAGGAAGATGATGATCCAGGATAGTCGGACCAAGTCAGTACCACCTTCATCGGCTCGCCCACGCGGGTGATATCGAAGGAGTACTCACTCGTCTGTCCGCTGGAAAGTCTCGAGCGGTCGTCGACGAAGATGCCGACATCGTTGTCTGGAATCAGTGATTCGACGAGATTTACTCGGCCCCACCCCTCGTCATCATTGGGTATGTCTCGGGTACCCATGTCCTGGGCCCCTAGTATCATCAGCCCCTTGATCAGAGCGCCTTGAGGATCCTGTCTGCCAATCACCTCCATCAGGTACTCCCTGACGAGAACCGCCGCCCCCGCAGCTGCGGGAGTTGCCATCGAAGTGCCGCTGTATTCGAGGTACCAGTTGTTGCTCCAAGAGCCTTGAGCACTGTCCGCCTCCTGCGACTTGCACGAACGGACGTAGTCCCCCGGGGCGACAAGATCGGGCTTGATCCTGCCGTCATCCGTCGGACCTCGGCTGCTCCAGTAGTACATCTCGTCGGGAGCACCGCTGTATCGGTTCTTGTGACCGCCGATGGTGATGACGTTCTTCGCAGTTCCAGGCGGTGAAATTCCATCGTTCCTCTCGTTGCCGGCCGCGAACAGAACAGTCATCCCGTCGTAGGACCAGTACTGATCCCATGTCGAGGTACGGTCGTCGGCATCCTCTGATTGGGTCGAGTAGCTCCCGCTCCCGCTACCTGCACCCCAACTGTTAGTGTGCAAACGGGCGCCGTTGTTGTAGGCAGAATTGAGCATGCTATTGATGCCGTAGCTGTACAAATGACCAGTATCATCGTCCTCCATCGCTTGGAAATAGACCTGCGCCTCTGGCGCTACCCCCTGGTAGGTGCCGCTGCTGCGGAATCCGTCACCCAAAACCGTGCAGGCGACGTGGGTGCCATGCCCGTCAGAGAGATCTGCTGTCGACGAATCACCGGGGGTGACTGAAGTCAAGCCGGCGATTCTGCCGGTGAAGTCGCCGTGGTCGTCGTCGAGTCCGGAGTCGCCCACGGCAATCTTCTGTCCACTGCCGTTCAATCCGGTGATGAATGTGGACTCGACAGTATTGATTCCCATGTTGACTCTGGCCTGGTCGTTATGCAATACTAGCACGGGCATAGGAGCGACATAAGCGACAGAGGGGTGTTTGACTATTTCATCCACATCATCTGAAGTGATTAGTCCCCACATCCTGCCCGGCTCAGGTGACCAGTACTCTTTCAACCAGAGCGATGCTGCTATGTTCAGTGTGTCCTCAAAGCCCATTCCGGGCTTATCGTGTCTATTCAAATCTGAGTCCTTCCATCCGAGAACCTCGACTAGAAGCGTCTGCTCCCCTTTGGCCAGTCTCAAATCAGGGTGTACCAGCAGCCCGGCTGGCACCATATGAATTGCCTCGACCTCTTCCACCAATGACAGGGCAGTGATGTCATCGGGCGGGGCCTGCACTAGGAATCCTGAGGGAGGTATCGTCGATCTGACTTCGATATTCCCAACTTCGAGTATTGCCATCCTCGCTTCCCAGAGTCCAACTTCGCCGTCAACGAGGACGATTGCGAGGTCGTTTCGTGGCTGAGTCAGTTCAGTGCTCATCTGAACTGAGGGGAGTAGCCCTGCTAAGGTGTAAACACCGATGCTGGAGTCCGCCCTGATCACTCTGAGATCCTCAGAGCCGGAGTAGATGAGCGGGGAACCGAGATCCTGTATGCTGTTAGGGTCGGGGGAGATTTCCACCCTCTCAACCGTGCGATCCAATGACTGCACGATAGGATTGACCTCAGTCGGTGAATAGTCGGGAACGGGGGCGTAGGACAACAGAAGAACGATCATTATCAACGTCACTGAGCGCTTTGTCATCGGCTATCGCCTCGTCGCTATCAATTTGAGCGTATGGGTTCTACGAACCCAAGAAAAGTCATGATTTGCACTAGAAGAATCGGTATTGCGACTTGTCGACGAAGATCTCCATCGTCCACTCCCCTACATCATGTGTCCATCTCTCGCTCCTCTGACCAGCATAGGAATCGTAGTAGATCAGAACCTCGATAGTGTAGTTCTCCCACACGGAGGCGCCTTCGATGAGAAGTTCCATGTCATCTCCCGATACTGACGAGTGCGCCGGTAGGTTGTCTCTCAGAAACGACGATCTAGACACTTCTATCCCATCGGAGTCAATGAACCTAACCTGCAGTTCGATGTCTTCGATGGTGCGACTGCCGTCGTTGTCGAGCTCTACCAGTACCTGTCTC
>JAAZXI010000105.1 GCA_014240285.1 Methanobacteriota archaeon | reverse complement strand
CCCAGATCATGCTGGTCATCAATGGTCAGATTGACTTTGAATACCCCATTTTGATCTGTGATAGCGATGTCATTAGTGCCATCGGCAGACCAAGTGAAGTTTACTGGAGCATCACGCAGTGGCAGGTATGCATTGTCTATCAGTCGTGCCTCGATAGTTGCATTCTGTCCTCGATATAATCGAGGTATGTTGTTCAACTGGAAATCAGTAGTCCCAATCACAGAGACATTGGCGTAAGCTCCAGTTGAGGAAAGCACAGAAGTCTGATTCCCAGTGAAGTAGTAATTAGAATTCGTGAAATCGGCACGAATACCGAATTCTCCGGCAGAGTACTGAGAGTACCAGGTCCAGTTGTAGTCGAAGGTGGCTTGCCCGTTGACCATCTGAGGCACGCGGGCAAAGCCAGTCTCCTGAGAGCCGGCGAAGACGCCGTTGTGATCGACGTCCACCTGAAGCGCCATCGGATCGTAAGGCCATGCAGTCATGGTTCGATTCCATACCGTCC
>JAAZXI010000104.1 GCA_014240285.1 Methanobacteriota archaeon | reverse complement strand
GCGAGATCATGGCCATTCTCGGGCTCGCTACAGATCTACAGGATCTACGCAAGCGACTGGGCTCGATCGTAGTCGCCTACAACACGTCGGGAGACCCCGTCACGGCCGAAGACCTCAAGGTCGCAGGAGCAATGGCTGCCGTTCTCAAGGACGCGCTCAAGCCAACTCTCATGCAGACGCTCGAAGGCACGCCCGCCATCGTGCACACAGGCCCGTTCGCCAACATAGCTCACGGGAACAGCTCGATCATCGCGGACCGCATCGCGCTCCGTAGCGCAGACATCGTGGTCACAGAGGCAGGCTTCGGCGCCGACATGGGCGCCGAGAAGTTCTTTGACATCAAGTGCCGTGCGTCAGGCCTCGATCCGGACGCCGCACTCATGGTCGCCACGATTCGCGCACTGAAAATGCACAGCGGGCGCTTCGAGATTAAGGCCGGCAAGCCGCTCCCCGAGGCACTCACCCAGGAAGACCTCGGTGCACTCTCCGAGGGCCTGTGCAACCTGGAAGGGCACAT
>JAAZXI010000103.1 GCA_014240285.1 Methanobacteriota archaeon | reverse complement strand
AAAAATAGCCAGTTCGCACCTAACGCTGATGGGGTAGGCGACTGTCATCCTTGGAAGCCAAAGTCAAAACCACCGCCCACCACGGGTGGATCTCAGTTACCACCCGTGGTGGCGCCGGCACCACCGACAACACCACCAGCACCACCAATATCACCAACACCACCAATATCACCAACACCACCAATAATACCACCAATATCCGACCTTACCGTGGTTCAAAGGATAACGCAACTTGAAACAACATTGAATGTATTAGCATCACACCTGGGCCTGGTACAACAACCATCCGTAGATCCCGAACCTGAGCCCGAACCTGAGCCCGAACCTGAGCCCGAACCTGAGACTGACGGCGAAGGTGAGGGTGAGACCTGCCCAGGCTGCATCTTATTTGATCTTGTTTGGACCGGGGGTGACAATACAATAGGAATGAAGGTGGGTTTTTTGCCTACTCTATCAAATCCTCCCCAGAACGGCACTGAGGTTGAGGCAGTTTATCTAACTATTAATGACTTTGGGGTAC
>JAAZXI010000102.1 GCA_014240285.1 Methanobacteriota archaeon | reverse complement strand
CTGCACCAGTTCAGCATGCAGCTCATCAGCGGATCAGACTGCTCGGGGGACTGGTACAACTTCTCATTGGAATACGGCTACCACCACGCTGCCACGATTGACGAAGGCGGTGGCAATGCTTCCCTATCGCCTGGCGAGGTAATCGATCTGTTCGTGACTACGAGAAACCTAGGCAATTCGGTGGTTGACCTCGTAGTTGGAATCGTAGAAGCAGACTCGGACGGCTCGTTGATAGGAGAGCCGGGGATGTCACTCTCCAGTGGCGGATGGGCTGCTATCGTACTCAACAGAGCCCAATTGGACTCCATGGCCCCTAACGAATCCGGCGTGGTGCACCTTCAGGTCCAAGCTCCCAGCCAGAGGTGGACATTGACTAAGGTAGTCAGGTCTGCAGCAGTGCCCTCGGAAACGGTGAAGGAGACTTCGATGCCGCTCATCGACTGACCGGGCCCGAGGGTGACCTCGTCTTGCTCAAGTACCACAGTTAGCCATTCCGGCCCCTCTCCCACTGTGGTCGTTAGT
>JAAZXI010000101.1 GCA_014240285.1 Methanobacteriota archaeon | reverse complement strand
ATTGACACTCAGAGTGGCTAAGGCTATTCCGAGCGACGTCGGACACGGGCGCGCCCGCGTCCCCTTTGACAACGAACTCAACCTCAAACCAGGCGATATAGTGGAGATTACGGGTGAGTCGCGCACAGCAGCCATCGTCTGGCGTTGCCGCCCTGAGGACGCTAACTTGGGCGTTATCAGAGTCGACGGAATCATCAGGAAGAACGCCGGTGTGAGCCTCGGCGACCGGGTCAGCATCACCAAGGTCGAGACTCAGCCCTGCCAACGCCTCGTGCTCAGCCCGGTGATGGCAAAGCAGCAGAAGGTCCGCTTCGGCCCGGGCATCGAGGGTTTCGCCCGACGCGGTCTCAACAAGCGCCCTGTGGTGGCCGGCGACCGTATCTTCATTCCAGGTATGACGCTGTTCGCCGAAGCCCTGCCTTTCGCCATTGTTTCGACCAATCCGAAGGGCATCGTTCAGGTCCTCCCCGACACTGAGATTGTGATCAAGGAGGAACCAATTGACGAGGAAGAGAGCGGGCA
>JAAZXI010000100.1 GCA_014240285.1 Methanobacteriota archaeon | reverse complement strand
TGTACTCGAGAGTCATTGTCTGCACCCCAGTCTCACCCACATAGGTGATCACAGGCTCGGTATCAGCAGGCATCTCGCTGGATAGGTCGCTAATATCACCCGTCGGCAGATTGAGACCCATCTCGTCTCCGGCATCGCCTGCATCAGACGCACTCACCAGTGAGGAGATGGTTTCCATCACGTTGGGGGTCGCATCCCTAGTCTGGTACGAGCCCATTCCAGCGCCGTCGCCTGCCATCATCCCGCCCACGGAGTAGTGGACGTTGACGAGTTCACCGACCTGAACCTGAGTGTACTCATAGGTCATGAAAGGTACCATCGACATGCCCATCTTTACGTAAACCGAATAGGTATCCAAATCGGCCATCACCATCTCCTCAATGGTCACGTCCATCTGCATGTTCATGTCGCTATTCCACTCGCTCGTCGTGATTAACATCGAGTAACCTGCTTGGGGCATGGTGTCGAGCATCTCATCTATCTCCATCTGCTCGGTCATGGCGGTCATGAAGGCCTCCATCGAGG